>SLKH01000145.1 GCA_007134665.1 Balneolaceae bacterium | reverse complement strand
CTCGGCCCCGGTTATGCGATGGAAGTGAATACACTGATATCCCCACTTGAAATATTCATTGGTGATGAAGCGGCTGAAGCAGCGGCAGATGCGGAAACAGCACTTGAAAAATCAACGGCAACACGCGGGTTGCTGGCTGTGCATCCGAATGAAGCAGATCTGTATGGTTATACGACCGAAATACGCGATATGGTTAACGCTTTTTCCAAAGGTGAGGATGCCATGTTAACCTTTGAATACGGCCTGGAAATCACACGTCTTGTCCAGGCTTCCTATATGGCTGCGGAATTAAAGAAAACACTTGACCTGACTGATGATATGGTGAAAAAAGAGATCGATAAATATCGATCTCTGATCTCCCAGGGAAAAGGTGCCGATCTGTTATATGGCAGCTAAATAAAATCATTCCGGGCCGGGATCCAATTTTTGAATTGATGATGAAATCTGCATTAAAGAAAATCAGCCTGATTCTCGTCTCTATCGGCCCCGGAATATTCGGAATCGGTTATACCATTGGTACCGGGAGCGTCACAACTATGTCGGTGGCCGGGGCTGATTACGGTTTACAGCTTTTATGGCTACTCGCATTTGCCTGCATCTTTTCATTTGTATTGATGGAGGCATTCGGACGTTACGCTGTTGTCACCGGTGACACTACTGTAAACAGCTTTAAACTGAAACTGGGAGCAGGAGAAAAAATCAGAAAACTGGTCGCCATTCTGACGATCGCTGGCGTTGTTCTTGCCCAATGGTCCTCCCTGTCAGGAATATTAGGGCTTTCTGCAAGTGCGGTCTGGGAAACAGTATGTCTCTTTTTTCCTGACCTTGAACCAGATAATTACTGGGCGGTCTTGTTCATTGCGGTGTTTCTGATCATATCAATGTATGCACTTTTAATGGTCGGGAGATACTCTTTTTTTGAAAAAGTATTGATCTTCTTTGTCTCCCTGATGGGGATCGCCTTTTTGATCTCTATGTTTATCGTATTACCGGACCCGGGTGAAATCGCCCTTGGATTTGTGCCGAGCTTGCCGGAAGGCGGAAGCGGCAGGCTTATGATTGCCGCTATGGTGGGTACAACAATGGCAGCTCCCACTTTTGTAGTACGGCCGTTACTGATGAAGGGGAAAGGCTGGGGTGAACATAATCTCAAAGATCAGAGAAGAGATGCCATTACGGCTGCTGTGATCACATTTTTAATTTGTGGTGCCATAATGATTACTGCTACCGGGGCTTTGCATCATCACGGCCTGGGTGTAAACCGGGTGCTGGATATGGTATATACGCTTGAACCAGTTGCCGGGCAATTTGCGGTGGCACTATTTATGCTTGGTGTTTTAAGTGCAGGCCTCTCCTCGGTTTTTCCGATTTTGATGGTATTTCCCTGGCTGCTGGCGGATTATGAATTCGGGACCATCGATACCAGCTCAAAACGTTTTAAAGTTCTGACGGCCTTGGCTTGTGTTGTTGGCCTGATGGTACCAATTCTGGGCGGTAATCCGATTTTTGCACAAATAGCCACTCAGGTTGTCAGTGTATTTATTTTGCCGCTTGTCATATTTTGTATGGCATATTTAATCAACCGTAAAGAATATATGGGGAGTCATAAAGCCGGGTTCTGGCTGAATGCCGGGCTGGCTGGGGCATTGATATTCGCATGTTTGATTTCATTTACAGCATTTTTGTCTCTCTCAGATTTATTGCAGGGAATAATATAACCGGTACCATGGGTCAATTGACGAATGATTTTTGAGCCTGTTACCTGGCCGTATTGTCTGTCGAATTATCAGTCTGTTCATTGCCCGTATCGGGATGCTCGCATGCAATTCTCGCCGGATTTCCTTAATCTTGAACCGAATTTCAAACTGAATAGAAGGATACATTGACAAAGGAGAATCAGAAAGAGTCTACTGACAAAAGAACTGTCATTCCGGACGAGACGACCTGGAGGGAAACCCCATGGTTAGCTGTTAAAGGTTTTTTAATGGGTTCAGCCGATATCATACCTGGTGTAAGTGGTGGCACTATGGCCCTCATCACCGGTATATATGACCGCTTGATCAATGCTGTCCGAAGCGTAGACAGAAGAGTAATTACTTCTCTCTTTAGTTTCCGGTTCAAAGATCTTCTGAAGGCCTTTCACTGGAAATTTGTTCTTATCCTCTGTACAGGCATCGTGCTTGCAGTTGCTTTTTTTACGAGAGTGGTTCCTCTCCAGGTTTACATGCATACTGATCCGGAGCTTATCTATGGCTTGTTTTTCGGCCTGATTCTTGGATCTGTAGTCGTACTGTTAAATGAAGTACCGAGAAGTAAACGGAATCTGAAAACTTTTACAGCACTGCTGCTGGGAACCCTGTTCGGATACTGGATTGTAACATTAGTACCTGCTGATACACCGGAATCGTTTTCTTTCGTTTTTCTCAGCGGTATGTTTGCCTTTTCAGCAATGATCCTGCCCGGTATTTCGGGTTCCTATATCCTGCTCATTTTGGGAAAATACGATTATGTACTCGAACAATTGGGCAATCTTGGTAATGATGGTACAATTGAAGCAATATTGGCTTTGATTCCTCTTTTTTTAGGTGGTGCTGCCGGACTCGCCCTGTTTTCACGAATTCTATCCTGGTTGCTGCGAAATTATCACGCAATAACATTGATGGTTCTCATAGGGTTTCTGATCGGTTCACTCTATGTAATCTGGCCGTATCAGGACAGAGGTTTCATTGAAACCGTAGTCCAGGTGGAAGAATTGAATTATAATGATCCTTTAGTGCAGGCATTGTTAGATTCACCACAAAATCAAAATCAGCCCACTTATATCAGGCTTGGAGAAATTTTAAACCCGGATGCCCCGACAGAAGACCTTTATCGAATTGAGGTGGAACATGTGAACAGAAGCCTGATCCACTCAGATCCATTCATCCCCGGTATCTCGAAAGAAAAACCTGACGATTACAGTTTATGGGGTGGAATAAATGGATTTATTTTCGGATTACTGCTCGTTATAGGCCTTGATTATCTCAGAAGAAAAAAATAGGGTAAACCTTACAAATCAATTTATTACGTTTCCTATTTTGTCATTACAATTTCAGATTGGCTCAATAATTCAATTTAAAATATAATATCATGATCGAGATTAATAAAATTCTTGTGACAACCGATTTTTCGGAAGGGTCTGAAGCAGCATATCCTGTTGCTCAAAAGATAGCTTCCTCATTCGGCAGCAAAATTGATTTTATTCACGTCATTCCTACGATTAAATATCTGAATGAAAGTATAAAAAAGGTAGGCGCCCCGCTTGATATGAATAAAGATATCTATCCGAAAATAATGCAGGAAAGTGAACATCTCTGTGCAAAAGCGATGTCGCAATACATACTCGAGAATAACAGAGGTGAATATTTTGTTAAAATCGACAGAAAGCCTTCTGATGCCATCGTAGAGCATGCTGAAAAGAATGAGTATGATATGATCATCATGGGATCCCGGGGAAAACACGGTACCAGGATGTTACGAGGCAGTACGACAGAAAAAGTAATCAGGCATTCCAAAATACCTGTTTTTTCAGTTGACGAGAGTGTCAATGAAAATAAAATTGATAATATCGTTATCCCAACGGATACCTCTCATCTTTCACTTGCTGCATTTCCTTTTGCCGTACTTCTTGCTGATACATACGATTCGTCCATCACCCTTCTCCATATCATTGAGCTCTATGGCAGTATTTCAGAAGAGATTCCAAGACAACCCGATAAAGGCGAGATGATTTCAATCTATGAGGTTCTGATAGAGCGCCTTAACAACCATCTTGCAGATGCTGGAATTGAAAATCTGCATATCCAACGTACAGGGGTTACCTACGAAGACCAGGCCGTTATTACCGAAGGTGAAAAAAGCCGGTCTATTCCTCTTTTTACAAAAATAGAAAAAGGAGTTTCAGCCCATTACGAAATTGAACGTTTTGCGGAAGATCAGGCTGACCTTGTCGTTATGGCAACTCATGGCCACAGCGGACTTGCTCATCTGATTCTCGGCTCTACCGCTGAAAAAGTAGCACAATATGTAAGCAAGCCGGTTATTACGCTGAGGCCTGAAAAAAAACTCTTCAAAAAGTAATTTGGGATTAAAACATCAGGGTTCAAGGATCGCTTCAATTCTTCTTTCAACATCATTTAAATGTACCCGCGTTGCCCTGTCGCTGACGCTGTTCCGGGTTGACTGTACGTCGGCCAGCAGTGTTTCAAGCTGATCTCTTACAATCGGCCGGATATCAGACTGGCTGACATTTACCTGGGTCCAACCGAGAAATTCCCTGAAGGATGCCGATACATTTGGAAGTTCCTCCGTCATAAGATGCTCCAGCCTCTCTATATATGCCCGTTGCAGGTTTCGCCTGTGAACATCTATTGCACGATTTCCCTGTAATTCATTCCAGATTACATCCCTGACATCATCCATCATCTCAAATGGACTGTACGTTCCGTCTTTTCGCCGTTCATATTCAATCAGCCTTGCCAGTCTTTGAGGATCAAGAAGCTGGTTCAGCAGGCTGACCTGCCGCGCCCTGAATGAATCCACAAATCCTGCCTGGCTGATTCGATCAAGTATATCATCATTAACAATCCAGCCAGGGGATGAAAACGCATGACGTCCGAGAAAATCAATCGCTTGTTGTTGCCTGATTTTTTCAACCGGGGTATAGACAGCACCTTCCTGGTCAAACGTTTTATGATCTTCATAAATACCCCCTACATAGGCTAAAGCATGGCCCATGTAACGCCACCACTGTGTATTGATCTCACCATATAACTCTTCAAGATGTTCATAGTTCGATCTGTCTTCATAAACCCAATCAATCAGGTTATCCGTAATGATCTGCAGGTTTGCCAGTCCGTATTCGCCTGCTTTTATAGGATCATCTCCAAGATCTTCATTCTGAGAACGTGGATCTATCCTGTTACTGGTTTGCCGGCCATAGAAATACCTGTGATCATCAGCTCTCTCGACTACCCAATTATGCAGAGTTTCACGCTGTTCCACTATCGGTTTATCACCGAACCAGCTATACCCCCATTGAATAGCCCATTTATCATAAATACCAACCTGGGGCAGAAAGTTGGTCACTCCGTCACCAGGCTGTGCGACATAATTAAACCTGGCATAATCCATTGCAGATGGAGTCGTACCATATTTATCAGTGAATGTTGGCGATCGCAGTGAATCAACCGGAAATGCATAACTCGAACCAAAATTATGAGGTAATCCAAGAGTATGTCCTACTTCATGAGCAGATACAAAACGGATAAGTTCTCCCATAACCTCCTCTTCGAATTGAACACCCCTGGCTTCCGGGTTGGCAGCAGCCGTCTGAACAAAATACCAGTTTCGAAGAAGATTCATCACATTGTGGTACCATTCTATACTGGATGTGATGATCTCCCCTGACCTGGGATCATGTACATGTGGCCCCCTTGCGTTCTGAACAGGTGATGCATAGTAGCGGATCATTGGATAGCGGACATCCTCAGGGCTGAATTCCGGATCTTCTTCTTCTGTAGGTGCCATTTTTGCTTTAATTGCATTTTTAAATCCCGCTTCTTCAAATGCAGGCTGCCAGTCTTCTACTCCCTTTGCCAGCCATTTTCGCCACTGTTCAGGAGTTGCAGAATCGATATAGAATACAATCGGTTTCTTCGGTTCAACAAGTTCACCTCTCAGGTAAGCCTCTTCATCTTTCGGTTCCAATCTCCATCGGGTTACATGCTGGATTTGCTCGGCACGCTGAACCTCTTTCCCATAATCAATTTGGGAGACACTAAAATATCCAACCCGCTCGTCATACCGCCTTGGCTGCATAGGTTCCTTTGGTAACAATACCATACTGTGATTTATCTCCAGTGATATAGCATTTGTTGCCGAATTGGATGGAGGATTTGCAGCATCATAAGTAAGCAGATGCCTGGCTTCGACATTTTGGGGAAAACTCCGGATATGCTCAATAAAGGTCCGGCTGCCATCGAGTCTCCGAACCTGATATTGATTTCTTCTTGAACTCTGAAGTCCGAATGCCGGTACATCGGTCAGAAATAAATTATTGATTTCAATAACCACTCCTGTCGAATCCTGATTCAGGGCTTCGATATCAAATGACATGATAATAGGCTCAAAATTTGAATTCCGTACAGCTTCATAAACCGGAAGTGTATCACTTGCCGTATTGTTATAAGATACTCGCCTGAGCAGCACCTTATCCTCCCTCCGGTCCCATCGTATAACCTGGTTTCCAAGCCTTTCACCTCCATAACCGATTCCTTCAGCTGTTTTAGCAATACGCGATACCATCAGCATCTCTCTTCCAAGAAGGGAGTCCGGTATCTCATACAAATACTTGTCATCCTGCTTGTAAACAGTGAACAGCCCTTCATCAATTTCAGCATCAGACTTAATGACTTCACTGAAAGGCTGCATTCCATTATTCTGTGCAGGGGCCGGACGCGGTGGTTGTGTGGGCCTTTCTTCAGGCTCATCTGCAGCTGTTCCAAATAATGCACAACCACTGATCATGAATATTGACAGCAGTACAATAGCCAACACACGTAACTTCAATAGCATAAAAAGTAAATTTGATTAGAGATATATTCATTTACCTGATAAGTCAGCATTGCGTACACTTAAAGCAGGTAAAACGTTGATAATTCTATAAAATGATACGAGATCAGGAATGGACGATTTGTTAAAAAATGATATTAATTAAATAAAAAAACCTGTTTCTTTACGTCCAAATCTATTGATGACATCATCTGTAGATGATTTGAAATATCATTATGTATGAATAATGTTTTATAAACGATCAACTATGCAAAATAATTCAATTATTATCACAGGTGCAACTTCAGGACTCGGGCAGGAACTTGCCCGTATCTGCATTAAGAAAGGATATAAGACCGGTGGAACCGGCAGAAGAGTTGAACGCCTGGAAGAGATGAAAGATGAATTGGGTGATTTATTTTATTTCAGGGAGATGGATGTAACACAATTTGATGATGCAAAAAAAGGCCTTATTGAACTTGCAGGCGAAATGGGTGGAGCAGATATCATCGTTCTAAATGCCGGCATTTCAAATATTCAGGATAAATCATCTGTCGAAGTTGAACAGTGTGTGATTGATGTTAATGTTTCCGGATTTGTTCAGCTTTTCAATACTGCATATAATTATTTCGAAAAACAGGGGCATGGCCAGATTGTAGGTATGTCATCCATTGCCGCTTACCTGGGGTATGGCTTATCTGCACCATACAATGCATCCAAAGCTTTCATCTCGAACTATATGCAGGGATATCGGCAGAAAGCAAGACGATCGGATGCCCATATTATCATTACAGATATCAAGCCGGGATTTGCGGAGAGTGAAATGACGGAAGGCCAGAAAGGGATGTTTTGGGTCGCTCCGACCGATGTTGCTGCCCGGCAAATATTAAAATCTATCGAAAAAAGAAAATCACGTGCCTACATTACCCGGCGCTGGCGTTTAATCGCATGGCTGATTCATATCGTACCCAATTGGGTAATTGACCGGATATAGCAGGTGAAATAAGACTTTTTGATTTATTGCAATCATAAACAAATCCAACCTTTCCGATAATTGTGGATTTTCTGTTATTATAGATGAACTAAACTGTAATGCTCATTATACTTGTTCCGGATGATCCATGGGAATTCTATATAAAAATCTGATCCGCCCGATTTTCTTCAGGATTGACCCTGAGAAAGTTCATAATTTTGCGCTGGGAATTTCTTCTGCAGCCGGCCGCTCCGGAATCATAAGCAGAGTTACAGAATCGATATGTTCGTATCGGCATCCCGGACTGAAACAGACTATAGCCGGAATTGAATTTATGAATCCATTGGGCCTGGCTGCAGGTTTTGACAAAAATGGCCATGCCGTAGAATTGCTGGGAAATTTTGGTTTCGGCCATCTTGAGATCGGATCTGTTTCCGCATACCCATCGGATGGGAATCCCCGCCCAAGGCTTTTTCGGGTTCCTGAAGATAAAGCCATCATAGTCAGTTATGGAGTCCCGAACGAAGGTGCAGACTCCGTAGCATTTCAATTATCCGGTAAAAAACTCGATGTACCCCTGGGAATCAACTTGGTTAAAACCAATGATGAATCCCGTCCGGCTACTGATGAAGAAGTATTTTCCGATTATACACATTCGTTTAAATCACTTCAGCCGTACGCAAGTTATGTAAATTTGAATATGAGTTGCCCTAACTCAGCTGCCGACCGTGATTTCTTTGATGACCCGTCCAAAATTCACCAGTTACTGGAACAGTTATCTGCCTGCAGCCCTCAGGTTCCTGTATTTATGAAATTAAAACCTGTCAGTGACGAGGAGATCCTCAGGGAAATTGTAAGTATTGCTGATGAATTCTCTTTCATATCAGGATTTGGCATAAACCTGCCGGCCGGAAAACCACCGGAGCTTAACTTTAAAACCGCACGGGAAACATTGTCAAAGTATCCCGGTGCAGTTGGCGGCCGGCCTGTTGAGGAGCTTATCAATTACAATCTGAGACTGCTCTACAATATCATTGGCCCTCACAGCCGATACAGTTTAGTCGCTGCCGGTGGTATATTTACGGCAGAAGATGCCTATAAAAAAATCAGGCTCGGGGCCTCCCTGGTTCAGTTATACACAGCCATGGTCTATGAAGGGCCCGGGATTGTAAAAAAAATCCTCCAGGACCTTGTGAAATTATTGCAAAAGGATGGCTTCAGTAACATTTCAGAAGCAGTAGGAGTGGAGGGGTGAGGGATTTGGTAAATGAATGAATGAATGAGTGAGTGAGTGAATGAGTGAATGGGTGAATGGGTGTTTTATAAGTCCTTAATTGATATTCAGGACTTATTTGATTTTGCGGTAATTCTGGATTTTATAAAAATTGCCAATAGCTCCTTGGCTTCCTTATATACAGGTTCTATTTTTTTCATTTTTAACAAATGCAACTCTTTAATTAATTCAAGCCAGTACAGAACCTCATCAGTTTCTTCAATTACGATTCCAAGTTTTGAAATAAATTCTTTATGCGATCTGCTGCGACATACAGCCCTGTAATTTGCTGCAATAG
>SLKH01000384.1 GCA_007134665.1 Balneolaceae bacterium | reverse complement strand
GGAAAACGGAGAGGCCCCAGAATATCTTCAGTCAATTCATCCCAGTTGATAGACAGAGGTTTATACAAATTTTTATAAGTATTAAAATCAGTTCCGAGCTCATCTTTCATATAATTGATATCCGGATATTGGATGACAGCAGGCTGGTCATCAAGTGGATGGGCAAGTGGGTATTCCGGTTTAATCCATTCGAGCCCGAATTCATTCAAAGGTAACTGACTCAGAAAAGGGGACGAAGCAGCCATGGGATGGATAGCTGAACAGATGTCATGCCGGAATCCGGGCTCTGTCAGCTCGAGCGTTCGCATACCGCCGCCAACCGTTTCTTCAGACTCAATGATCTTGACAGATATGCCTTTCTTTATTAATGTAATGGCTGCCGCCAGGCCATTAGGCCCTGATCCGACGACAACGGAATCAAAATTGGATGTACTTCTCATTTCAAGCTTAATTGTTCATAATCATGAAGCCATGTTGATCGCAATATATTCTGAAGATCCCGGTATTCAATTTCAACGGCAATCGGACCGGTGGCATAAGGGGCAACTTCATATACGTTATAATAAAACAGTAATCCGAAATTGGTGAAAGCAAAATTTTCAGTCAGGTGGAAATCGTTATCAACAAACCAGAAACCTGCATCTTCAAGATTTTCATCTTCCAGCAATTCAAATGTATACCTGAACTGCTCTTCAGCCAGTGAAGTAAGAAGTCGAAACTGCGATTGATCATATGTCAGCTCATCCAGTGTTATGATAATACCTTCCGGTTTTCGAAAAGATCGAAAGATATCGGCCTGAATCGGGTGAGCACCGCCGGTAAAACTAAATTCATGAAAATGTAAACTGATCAGATCAGGATTGTCATGTACCAATTCAACACGCCGTTCCAGGCTCCATGAAATGTTATAATTATCAATTTCTGTCACATAGATTTCATAATCACTATACCATTGCCTTGCAAGTTGTCCGAAATTCAATGAATTAATTCCATTCTCTTCTTCAAGCAATTGATTACTTATCCAGTCATTCAGGCTGCTGGCAAGCGGTTCTTCACCTGTGAATTCAGGATAGGTGAAAATCAGGGTAACACAAGGTCCTTCGTCGGTTTCACACTCCGGATGTTCATATATCTGCTCGAACATTTTATATCCGAGTGAAATGATTTCAGGTTCTTCCTGTTCACATGCACTAAATGTAATTATCAGAAAAATAATTAATATCAGGTATGATGTTGACATAGTAATGACCCTTACTTTCATATTATATAAAGGTAAAGGTTTTTATACTATAAGACAGGTAATTCAGAATAACGGATAATCAATTCATGCCAACAAGAAGAAAAGCCAGGTACCCGGTATCATCAAAATAGATATAACATTCAAGAACCTGAGCACCCGGAACTGACCTTGCAGCGGGTTGCCGGTTTCCATGGAGTGTATTTGAAAGTTTACCGAATGCATCATTACGGGCTTTATTTATACTGATAGAAAGTGACCGGGACGAGGCACTTGCTGATGCCAGTGTATAACCGGGATATCCGGAAGCAAGACGCTCATTATTATACCAGTTTGGCCGGGATGATGTATTTCTAATACTTGAAACCTGTTGAGGGTGCAACTTGATAGACAAGGTTGAGTTTCCGGTTCGGCCGCTGAATTCAACTGTACTCATTTGGCCGACAGGCAATGAAAGATTCAATGGGGTTTTCCCGACACTACGGCCGTTGATGACTACATCAAGCCCCTGGCTGTTCGTGAAATAATAGGAGTCCAATTGAAAATCGCCTTGAGCCATACAATGTGAATAACTCAAAGTAATCACTGTGAATAATAAAATTGTATGTTTCATACTACCCGGTTCATTTTTGTTCAGGTACTCCCTGATCCATGAATTCTTAAATAGTATTGAAATATGTAAATAGCAACTTCTGTGAAGAAATATTAACCTTTCGGTAACAGGAGTTTAATTCTGTAAAGAAATGAATTTCATTCATATACCGTTACACTGCATAGAATCAGATAGGTTTCCGTTTTTCTGTATTTATGGTAAGTGAAGTTTATCTGGTTGATGAAAATTGGTTACATTTCAATTTATGTAATTCAAAACGAAAAATGATAAGACTTTGAGTAAAATCAGAATGGATATACTGGGCCTCTCTACAAGTCCGAGTAGTGGAGGGGCTTATGCATTGATTTTAAATGAAATTGAAGGGAACCGCCGCTTGCCAATAATCATTGGAACATTCGAAGCACAGGCTATCGCCCTGGAACTCGAGAGCATTAAACCACCGCGTCCGATGACTCATGATTTACTGAAGAATATAATACTCAGTTTCGATTCAACAGTTAAGGAGATCTATATTAATGATTTAAATGAAGGTACTTTTTTTGCTCAAATTCTATATGAACAGAATGGAGAGGTTATTGAACTGGATGCCAGGCCAAGTGATGCAATCGCACTGGCAATTCGGTTTGGAGCACCGATTAATGTTGACAGTAAGGTTCTGAATGAAGCAGGAATTGTTTCGGAAGAGAGTGGTGAGGATGAACCTGCCCAAACCGGTGCCACAGCTAAAGAATCCAAAAAAGAGATGAGCAAGTTGGAAAAGCTGGAAGTGGAACTTCAGACAGCGATCGAAACCGAAAACTATGAAAAAGCGGCAAAAATCAGGGATCAAATTCAAAAATTAAAAAGCTAACGTGGAGTGTTTATCTTATCCCTTTGAAAAACTACCGTTTTCGAATCTTTTTTGTGATTACATAAGGCAATCGGAAAAATTGAGTTCTTTTTACAATGGGCATCCTTTTGATGATGAACAGGTAATCAAAGCAGCCGGTTCATATGATTTCAGAGGAGACCGCAATCGATCTGCAGACGCGTTATTATCATTCAATAAAAAGTTTGATGCTCCCGAAATTACTATTTCACAAATAGAGAAACTGAGGGACCCTGAATCACTCGCTGTAGTCACAGGCCAGCAATTGACTCTTTATGGAGGCCCTCTGTTTACAGCTTATAAAACTCTTACGGCAATTATTTATGCCAAAAAATGGCAGAAGCTGCTTGGTCGTCCAATTATTCCCGTTTTTTGGATGGCAGATGAAGACCACGACTATGAAGAAGCCGGTGAAATCGGTTTATTAAATGATGATACCTGGGAAAAGCTTGCCTTGCCAAATGGAAAGTCCGGTAAACCTGTAGGCAGAGAATTACTCGGGAAATCATATACTGCGTTTGAAGCCAAACTTTTAAAGATGTTTCCGGAGTCTGATTTCAGCAATGAATTAATTGCTGATATTAAGAAATTTTATAGTGAGGACGATACATTCCGGGATGCATTCGGGCGGTGGTTTTTACACCTGTTTGCCAGGCACGGAATAATATTGGCGGGCAGTGATGATCCTGATATTAAAAAGCTGACATTTGAACCGATGCTAAATGCTGCAGAGAACCATTCAGAATTGTTTAATCAACTGGATTCGCAGAGCAGTGATCTGGAAAAATTTGGATACAACAGGCAGGCACTGGTTCAGGATTCAAACCTGTTTTTTATCGATCCGAAAAATGGACGCTTAAAACTTGAACATGAAGGTGGTAAATGGTTTTCTGGTAATGGCTTGATTTGGGATAATGATGAACTTCTCAATGAAATTCGGCAATATCCTGAAAAATTTTCACCGAATGTTTTTATCAGGCCTCTGATGCAGGATCGTTTACTTCCCTCAATAGCCTATGTATCGGGTCCGGGTGAGCTTGCTTATTACGGACAAATGAAAAAAACTTATGAATGGATGCAACAGCCGATGCCGATAATGATTCCGAGATTCAGTGCTACGCTGATTGAACCGGCTATTGACCGAATCATGAAGGAAGTACCCTTTGAAATGCATGAATATTCCGGCCGGATTGAAGGTTTGGAATCGAGGTTCCTGCATAGGACAGCCGATTTTGATGTCGAAGGAATTTTTAAAAAATGGCATGACCAGGCTCGCACAATCACTGATGCTTCGAAAGGTCAAATTAGTCAGATTGACCCGACTCTTGAAGCTTCGGCGGATAAAGCCGGAACAATTTTTGAAAATGAGCTGGAAAATCTGAAAAAGAAAGTGTACCGCTCCATCAAGAAAAAAAAATCTATTCAAATAAACCGAATTATCCGTATCAAAGAGAATCTGTATCCGGGGGGCAGCCTGCAGGAAAGACAAATAGCCATGATTTTTTATATGAATAAATATGGCCCTGACTTATGGGACAGATTGCTTGTAACTCTTGCTGATGAGTTGCCTGATTCTCACAAGCTTGTGCGGCTCTGAATTTAGTTCATTATGATTAAACAGGAGAAAGATAGAGTCAGAAGCTTTTATCTCAATCTAAGAAAACAGATGAGTTCTGAAGAAGTCGAACAACGAAGCAGGTCTATTTTACAACATTTGATTGGGTGGCAGCCATTGCTGGATGCGGAAACCGTTCACTGTTTTATGTCTATTAAAGAAAATCGGGAAGTTGATACTGAACCAATTATTCAATGGTTGATAAAATTGAATAAACGGGTCGTAATTCCAAAATCTATCAAAGAGAGCAGATCTCTCGTACATTATGAGTTCCATAATCAGGATCAGCTTGAAGTTAATGAATGGGGAATTCCGGAACCGACAGGAGGTGAACAGGTTGTTGTCGAAGATCTTGACCTGGTACTTGTACCCATGGTTGCAGCTGATATAAAAAAAAACAGGCTTGGTTATGGCCTCGGTTTTTATGATCGGTTTCTTTCAGGAATATCAGCTTTGAAAGTCGGACTGCTATTTGAAAACTGTTTAAGAAAACAACCAATCCCGGTCAACTCTTTTGATGTCACTCTGGATTATTTGATTACTGAAAAGGGTATATATAAGTAAAACGTGATCTTCAGTGAAACTGTGTACGATCAAGCAAAGTGAAACACTTCTGGTTTCGTTACGTATCCGGTATATGGAGGAAAGATATATGATCGAAAAAAACAGAAACAGTACCGTCGATAGAGACAAATCTCAACAGGCATTTCAATTTGAGGATGAAGAGTTACGCTCAACATTGGAAGAATACATGCGTGAAGAGAATAAGAATGGATCAAATTTTTGGAATTTCTCTACAATTGTCGGTTTGGTCATGGTATTTGTTGCAATGACTGTAATGGTTCAATCATTTTTAGAAGGGACATTAGGTTTTTCACCTGGTGTGGACCTGAGTAATATGGTGAACGTATTGCCATTCATTGGGGGAGGATTGATTGCATTGGTTGGATTTGGGTTTGTATCGAGCGAAAAAAAGAAACGCAAAACTAAAGTATCGAAATCCGGCAAACATTACGGCAGCAGTGGTGATGATCCGATTGATGCATTTCTTTATCCGGATGGAGATAAAAGTAAAAAAAGTTCAGGGATTGATGATAAATCCAAATCAAAAAGTGGTGAAAAGAGCTTTTCTTCACGTTATGACTCATATGCAATAAGTCAAAATAAGAAACTTTTTAAATCACGTACCGACAAAAAGTTATCAGGTGTTTGTGGTGGATTAGCGAAATATTTCGGTATCAGTTCCACAATGGTTCGGTTGATTTTTGCAATAGCAACTATCTTTGGATACGGTGGAATGATTTTGATCTATTTAGCACTTGCCATTGCACTTCCAAAAGAGCCAATCGATTTACTGGATGATTTTTGAGCTTTCAGGTTTTAACTTGTAAATAAAAAAACTGTTTTGCTTATAACATTTGAAGGAATTGATGGGTGTGGTAAATCTACTCAAATCAGATTACTTGAACAGTGGCTGCGTGAGAATAATATTCACTTTTCACTGTTTCGCGAGCCTGGTGGGACAAATCTCTCTGAAACGATCAGGTCGATGTTATTGAACTCAGGGGTGGATATGAATCCGGTTACGGAACTGCTGCTTTTTTCAGCAGCTCGTTCACAACTCATATCTGAGAAAGTGAAACCACTTCTTGAAGAGGGGAGAGTGGTTATTCTTGATCGTTTTTATGATTCAACAACCGCATACCAGGGTTATGGCCGGAATTCTGCAGCACTCGACCAGATTGAAGCCTTGAATAAACTGGCTGGTCATAATCTTGTTCCTGATATTACTTTTTACTTAAAGATAGAACTGGAAGAAGCAGAGCGAAGAACCCGTAATGACTTCAAAGACCGGATGGAAAAATCCGGACGAGAATTTTTCCAAAAAGTAATCGATGGATTTGATCGTATTTCGAAAAACAACCCGAGATTTCAGATTCTGGATGCAACTCTACCTCCGGATATGATTCACAATCAAGTCAGAGAGTTTTTGAAAACTTTTTTATGACTTTGTTGATTTTGGATGGCATCGTCAATCCGATATAAATAATTACTGCCTCAAAAGATTGATGCTTAATCAAAATATGCGTAAATTTATAGCATTGTGGGTTAATCCTACCAACAACACAAAATACATACGATCTCAATTCAAACTTTCATTTTCGAAGTATAAAAAACTTACTATGGCGCACGAAAGAATCGAAGTAGACTTGCCTTTAGCTAAAGTTTACGAACTACTTTGTAATCCCGTACACTTCCCAAAATTTCTGGATCGCATTGAAAAAGTTGAAAAAGTAAACTCTCAAACATTTGAATATAAAACTGAAATTGGTGGTGAAGAGTTTCACTGGACAACCAATTTGATTGATAATCTTCGCAATACACGCTTTGCATGGATTACCATAAATGGTAATCTGAATCAGACTGGTACTATCCGGTTTACTCCGCTCGATAACGGAGAGCGGACACGCGTTGATTTTTCACTGGATTACCGCACATTTTACGGCGAACCGGATGAAGATCTCAAAAAGTTTATTGATGGACTTACAGATCAGCTTAAAAAAGACTTGTTAAAGTTTAAGGATCTTGCCGAATCTGATACATTTAAAGAAGCCGGTACCGAAGATGAAAAGGCTTCTGAAGAAAGCGAAGTAACTGTCTGAAATCCGTTACACCCTCTTTTCCAAATGCGCATTCTTTCGGATGCGCATTTTTTTTGGATTATACCCATTATAATTAAGGGTTAAAGGGTAAACTTTTTCAAAATGTGCCATTATTCCCTGCTTAAACAGGTAAAATTGATAAGTAACTTAACAAATGATTCGATTCCAGGAGTTTATTAATAATAGAAGTTCTACCAGGCCTCATTTTATGGTAGTCGGTCATCCGATTGGCCATAGCCTGTCTCCTTTTATGCATTCTATTGCACTGAAAACTCATGAAATTGATGCAGAATATTTCGCAATTGATCTTGAACCAACAGATACCAGCAGATTCATATCATGGATTAATAACGATGAATTTCTGGGTTCAAATGTGACAATTCCTTATAAAAGCCAATTCCTCAATGTAGTTGACCAACTGGATGAAACTGCCGCTGCAATTGGTGCACTGAATACGATTGTAAAAAACAATGGTACGGTTAAGGGTTATAATACCGATGTTTTTGGTTTTTTAAATCCACTTGGAAAATTTTCTGACGAGCTGAGCGGGGAATCAGTTATCGTATTCGGAACCGGTGGAGCCAGTAAAGCTGTTGCTTATGCATTGACGCAGCTCGGAGTTGAACAGATTGTAATGGTTTCCAGGAACCCGGGCCTAAAGAGCAGAGATGACGTTGTGATGTGTAATTATTCGAATTGGCAGGCATATGCAGGCGAGTCTGTTATGCTTGTAAACACAACTCCTTTGGGTATGCACCCGAATACAAAACAATCTCCTGTTGAGGAGCAAGATGCCCATTTGCTTGAAGGAAAAATTTGCTATGAATTAGTTTATAATCCTCTTGAAACTACCTTTCTGAAACAGGCCAGGCAATATCAGGCTGAAACCATTGGTGGCCTGGATATGTTTATTGCACAGGGCGCAAAAGCTTTTGAACTCTGGACCGGAAAAACCTTTCCAACGCAACAAATTTCAAAAGCACTTAAACAAAAAATGAAAGCATAGTTGTATGGAAATAAAAGGGGTAGAAATTTTTTCACCTTATGCTAATATCAAAGGTTGGTTCACGAAAAAAAATGCTGATTTGGTTGGTATAGAAAAACGAATACCGGGACTTAATTGTGGTTATAATTCAAATGCTTCAAAATCTGAGGTTAAAAGGAATCGAAATCTTTTATTTCAGGAGCTCGGACTTCTGTCAGATCACGTTGCATTTGCTAAACAGGTGCATAAAGATCATGTTGAAATCATTAATTCAGGAGGGACATATCCCGATACAGATGCACTCATTACCCAAAAACATGGATTAACTTTAGCTATTCAAGTTGCTGATTGTGCTGCAGTTTTGATCGCAGAACCTGATAGCCATATTGTTGCTGCCATTCATGCGGGCTGGCGTGGAGCAGTGGCAGGAATTATACCGGAAACAGTTAACCGGATGAAAAGTAAGGCAACTGCACGGCCGGACAGAATGTTAGCTTACATCAGTCCGTGTATCAGTCAGCAGTTTTTTGAAGTTGGAGATGAAGTGGCATCAAAATTTCCGAAAAAATTTGTTGATTCCGAGTCATATGCGAAGGATCACATTGACCTGAAAGGGTATTTAATTCAGCAATTAAAAGATGAAGGTATTCCGGCTATACAGATCCATTCTGATCCTGACTGCACATTTCGGGATGCAAAAGATTATTATTCATACAGGCGCGAGAAAGAGAGGTCGGGACGTATGCTGGCATTAATTCAACTAAATTAATGATCGGTTTCCGATAATTGTTTCCTATTTTCAACTTCATCAACTGACATAATTTTGGAAAAACGAAAATTATCCATTCTCGGCTCTACTGGCTCAATCGGAACCCAGGCTCTTGATATCGCAGATTTTTATCAGGATTATTTTGATATCATAGCCTTAACTGCTAATTCAAACTGGGAGCTTCTTGCTAAGCAGGCGAACAAATTTCAACCGAAATATTTACTGCTTGGTAATGGAAAATATATTGAAGCATTCAAGAATCTGTTAACTTATCAACCCGCTGAACTGTTTTATGGGAATAACCATCTTGAAACGATGGCCTCATTGTCTGAGGCTGATACGATTTTAAATAGTCTTGTCGGATTTGCAGGTTTTAAGCCAACAGTGGCTGCATTAAAATC
>SLKH01000237.1 GCA_007134665.1 Balneolaceae bacterium | reverse complement strand
TGAGCCATGATGCGGTACTGGAGGCTTCCGTCCTGATGCTTGGTTCTCACAATATTCTGAGCCCAGCAAATGGTGGCCCGATCGCCGTGCCTTCGCAAGATATGGTACTCGGTATCTATTATCTGACGAAAATGGATAGTGGTAAAAGAGGTGAAGGGAAAACGTTTGCAAGCAGGGATGAAGTCATCATCGCCTATGACCAGGATAAAATCGATACACATGCAAAAATTAATGTCCGTATCCCTGTTAAAAATGATGAAGGTGAAATCGAATATGAAATCGTAAAAAGTACAACCGGCCGGGTATTGTTTAACGAAATTGTACCTGATGAAGTCGGATTTGTTAATAAAACACTTGGTAAAAAAGAGCTCAGAGTATTAATAGGTGATATACATTCTGAAGTTGGAACTGCAAAGACGGCTGAATTTCTTGACAGAATGAAAACGGCAGGTTTTGAGCGGGCAACAACGGGTGGTCTTTCTTTCAACCTTGAGGATATCATTATTCCCGATGCCAAAAGAGAATTGATTGAAAAAGCCCAGAATGAGGTAAGTGAAATCCAGGATCGTTACGAAATGGGTTTCATTACAGACAATGAGCGCTATAACCAGGTTATTGACAAATGGACAAGTACTACAAACAGGGTTTCCGAAACTCTGTTTCAAAGCCTGGCTAATGATAAAAATGGGTTTAACCCTGTATTTATGATGGCCGATTCGGGTGCCCGTGGTTCAAAAGAACAGATTCGCCAGCTTGGTGGTATGCGTGGTTTGATGGCCAAGCCGCAAAAGAGTTCTTTACAACAGGGGAACGAGGTTATCGAAAATCCAATTCTTTCAAGTTTCAGGGAAGGATTGACGGTTTTGGAATACTTTATTTCTACACACGGTGCACGTAAAGGTCTTGCTGATACGGCACTTAAAACTGCAGATGCCGGATATCTGACCAGACGACTGGTAGATGTGTCTCAGGATATCATTATCAATGAGCAGGACTGTGGTACATTGAGAGGTATTAAAATGCAGGCTCTCAAGGATAATGAAGACATTATCGAAAGGCTTGAAGACCGGGTTCTTGGCCGTGTTTCAATGCATGACATCCATGATCCCATTACCGATGACCTGATTTGTGAGTCTAATCAGATGATCAATGAAGAGGTTGCGCAGAAAATATCTGAAACCTCTATTGAAGAGGTGGAAATCCGATCTGTACTTACCTGTGAAACTGAAAGAGGGGTTTGTGCCAAATGCTACGGCAGAGACCTGGCACGGCATACCCTGGTCCAGGTGGGTGAAGCAGTAGGAGTTATTGCTGCACAGTCTATTGGTGAACCGGGTACACAGCTTACGCTGAGAACATTCCACGTCGGTGGAACTGCTTCCCGTCTTGAGGCTGATTCCCAGCATAAAGCCAAGTTTGATGGTAAAGTAGAGCTCGATAATGTACGGGTCGTTGAATATGATGACGGTGAAGATGTTCACAGCGTTGTGCTGAGTCGGGCAGGCGAAATCAAGCTTATTGATGATGACGGTAAGGTATTATCAACTTATAATGTACCTTATGGATCAGAACTTCTGGTTGAAGATGGTGAGAAAGTTCCAAAAGGTGTTCCGCTTTGTAAATGGGATCCGTACAATGCACTGATATTCAGTGAAATTGACGGTACGATTGAATACAAAGATATCATCCCGGAAATCACATATACAGAAGATACCGATTCACAAACCGGCCACAGGGAGAAAGTAATCATAGACTCTAAAGACAGGTCATTGATACCAACTATTGTGGTTAAGGGTGAAAGCGACCGAATAAGAGAAAGCACGCTTCCGGTTGAGACCCACATTGTTGTGAATGACAAGGAAAAAGTACAGGCAGGCCAGGTACTTGCGAAAATTCCGAGAGCTGCTTCCAAATCGAAAGATATCACGGCTGGCCTTCCAAGAATTACTGAACTGTTCGAAGCCCGTTCACCAAGTGACCCGGCGGCTGTTACTGAAATTGATGGTGTAGTTCGCATGGGAGGCAGAAAACGTGGATCCCAGGAAGTGATTGTGGAAAGTAAAGATGGTACCGATGAGAAGAAATATCTGATACCTCTTTCCAAGCATATCCTGGTCCAGGAGAATGATTATGTAAGAGCCGGCCAGCCCTTGTCTGACGGTACCATACCGGCACAGGATATCCTGAATATTCTTGGCCCATATGCTGTACAGTCGTACCTGGTAAACGAAATCCAGGAAGTCTACAGGCTTCAGGGTGTTAAAATCAATGACAAGCACATCGAAGTTATTGTTAGAACGATGATGCAGAAAGTTGAAGTTACTGATCCCGGTGATACCATGTACCTTGAAGGTGACAAAGTGGATCGATTTGAACTCAACAACAGAAATGATGAGTTGATCGGTAAATTTGTAGTCACAGATCCGGGAGGAAGTGACCTGAAACCTGGAAAAATACTCGACAGAAGAGAAGTTCGGGAAGTAAATAATGAACTGATTCGAGAAGGAAAAGATGAACTTCAAACCCGGGAAGCTGAACCGGCTATCTCGAAACCGATTCTGCTTGGTATTACCAGAGCTGCATTGAGTACCGAAAGCTGGCTGTCAGCTGCATCGTTCCAGGAGACAACAAAAGTACTTACACAAGCCTCAATTGAAGCGAAAAAAGACTTCCTCAGAGGATTGAAGGAAAATGTTGTGGTTGGCCATAAAGTACCGGCAGGTACGGGGCTCCGGGCTTACGATGACATTATTGTCGGGTCGAAATCTGAAATGGAAGAAGGTGACGAAGAAGTGCAAAAAGTATTTGAAGCACTCAGTGCCGACAAACCTGAAGAAGACGAAGAATAAAAAAAGCGTTCCGTTTTCTTTGTGGAACGTTTTGATATAAATTAAAAGGTAGTTTTCGAATAGTAGCTGATTTATTTTACTCGGTTTCTATTTGAAAAGCTACCTTTTTCTATAATGAGCTCAGTGCTTAAACTGAAACCCGTTATTTGGTTTTCTCAATATTATCAAGAAGATCTTCCGCTTCCCTGATCAGGTCATCGGCTCTCTGCTTTGCATCAAGAACGACTTCATCTCCTTTCTTTTTGGCATCAGAGATCATTTTTTCTTTTTCTTTTTTTAGTTCATTGATAAGATCCCTCAGGTCACTTTTATATTTGCCAAGCCTGTATGAGATCATGTCTCTTGTATTGCTGCCGGTATCGGGTGCAAAGAGTAAAGCAAGTCCCGCACCAATGACTGCACCGCTAAATAATCCGATAGTAAAATTTTTTGTAGTTCTGCTCATGGGTTTCTTCTGTTAAATTTTGTATCCGTTGTATGAATATAAAAAAACGCATTGATGATTTAAATACAATCAATTTCTGAACTACTCCGGCAGAATGATTATATTTAAGCGCATTTCAATTAATTTAACGATTTAACAGTTATGAAATTTTTTATTGATACAGCTGATTTGGAAGAAATCAGTGAAGCGAATAACCTTGGTGTGTTGGATGGTGTTACTACAAATCCGAGTTTGTGTGCAAAAGTCGGTGTTGAAGACTTTGAAGGGCATATTGCCAAAATATGTTCTATTGTAGAAGGTGATGTCTCGGCAGAAGTAGTATCTACAGAATTTGCAGATATTATTGCTGAAGGTAGAAACCTCGCAGCTATTGCGGATAATGTAGTGGTAAAAGTTCCATTGATAAAGGAGGGTATAAAAGCAATCAAAACCTTCTCGGAAGAAGGAATCAGAACCAATTGTACACTCTGTTTTTCGCCTACTCAGGCGTTGATCGCTGCAAAAGCCGGTGCATCATATATATCTCCGTTTATCGGCCGTCTTGATGATATCTCAAGTGAAGGTATGAATCTGATTGCTGATATTGTCACGATATACGATAATTACGGTTATGAAACAGAGGTTCTTGCAGCAAGTATCCGACACCCGATGCATGTCGTGGAAGCTGCCCGGCTTGGAGCAGATGTCGCTACGATGCCATTGAGTGTGATAGAAGGATTACTGAACCATCCATTAACTGACAGAGGCCTGGAACGGTTTCTTGCTGACTGGGATAAACTTCAGGAATCACTGAAAAAATAAATTATTGGATCGGTATTTTTATTCTTATTTATCCAAACCGAAACTTTTATTATGAATATCAAAAAGCCGGGATGTACTCCCGGTTTTTTTATGCAATGCCAATCAGGCTTTCAGCTATTTTTGCTGAGGAGAGTACCCCGGGCAGGCCTGCACCCGGATGAGTACCGGCTCCGACAATGTAGAGGTTATGGATATCTTCACTTCTGTTATGTGGCCTGAACCATGCTGATTGGGTTAACACGGGTTCAACTGAGAATGCAGAGCCCTTGTAACTGTTCAGGGTATCCCTGAAATGTAATGGGTCGATGTAATGCTCGGTAACTAAATTCTCCTGCAAGCCGGGAAGGTAGTTTTCTTCCAAAAAATTCATGATGGAATCCCTGTAAGGTTTTGCCTGGGTTGTCCAATCTGTTCCGCTGTCAAGATGGGGAACAGGCGAAAGTACGTAAAAAGCTTCACAACCATCAGGGGCAATCGTGGGATCCGTAATAGTTGGCATATGCAGATAAAGTGAAAAATCATCAGACAATTTTTTGTCATGAAATATGTCTGACAACAGCTCTTTATATCGATCTCCGAGTATTATATTATGATGTGTTAAGCCTGTATCCCGATACATCTTTTTGGTTCCAAAATAGATGACAAAAAGTGACATACTATACTTTGTTTTCTCAATTTTTCTGTCATTGTATTTCTTTCTGTATTCAGCCGCAATCAGGTTTTTATATGTAAAGGCAACATCCGCATTGGAGACGATAGCATCTGCATGATGGATATCGCCGTTTTTTAATTGAACGCCGGTGGCAGTTGCATTTTCAACAAGAATTTGATCAATTTCACTGTCTAAATGAATTTTTCCACCCTGTTCTTCAATTAACTCTACGAGTGCTCTGACAATCGCCCCTGTTCCTCCTGCCGCATAATGAACACCCCATTCCCGTTCAAGATAGTGGATCATTGCATAGATAGATGTGGTATCAAATGGATTGCCGCCTACCAGTAACGGGTGAAATGAGAAACAGCGGCGCAAAAAATCGTCTTCAATGAATTTGGAAACGTATTGATATACCGTCTTATGGGATTGAAGTTTAAGCAGGTCGGGAATGACTTTAATCATATCCCAAACAGATAAAAAAGGTTTATCTGCAAGTTCAACAAATCCTTTCTGAAATATTGCCTTGGTGGTCTTCAGAAATTCCGTATACCCGATTACATCCGCCGGGTTCCATTTTTCAATTTCCTGCAGAGTAAAATCAAAATCACTGTTATAATCAAAATGCTTCCCGTTTGAATCAAAGATTCGGTAAAAGGGGTCGCAGGGAATAAATTCTATGTAATCCTTTCTGCTTTTTCCGGCAGCTGAAAAAATATCATCGAACATAAAAGGGGCCGTTATAACGGTAGGGCCGCCGTCAAAAATAAATCCGTCCTGTTCATATACATAAGCTCTTCCTCCGGGTTTATCTCGCTTTTCAAAAATAGTTACTTGATGTCCGGCAGAGAGTAACCTGGATGCAGTTGCCAGGCCGCCGAATCCGGAACCGATAACAATTATATTCTTTTTCATATTGAACGTATTAAATGATACGCCAATAACTGATTTGAGAGCGGAATCAATCCCGAAATCTCAGAAATTAAGATAATATTTAATTTTCTTTCTGTTTTACAAAGCCATTTAATCCCTGGCGCCTTAAATCTCTCATCTTCTGATCTGCTTCATGTCTGTTATCATAGGAGCCGTAATATACCCGGTATACCTCCCGGCCTGCAACATTAACTTTTACAACATCTGCTCCGGGAATTTGATCGGCTTTTTCCCGTGCTGAATCTACTGTATCGAATGAAGCAAGTTGAACGGTAAAGGATTCCATACTGCTTCGATTTGAGCTGGTGATAGGCCTGTCTCCGGTTTGAAGAAGATGAATTGTGACATCTGCTGTTCCCGGCCCAACCATATCAATCTCTTGAGCTGCTCTTCTTGATAAATCAATGACGCGGTCACCTATATAAGGCCCCCTGTCGTTAATTCTGACATCAACCGCTCGGTTATTTGATTGATTGATTACTCTGACAATGGTATTAAATGGAAGAGTTTTGTGTGCTGCAGTAAAATCATCCATATTGTATGTTTCACCATTAGCTGTGGTTCGGCCGTGAAATTTGGGCCCATACCAACTGGCGATTCCCGTCTGCAACAATTCTCCGGTTTCAATATTTTCATCATAAATCGGCCCGGTGGTGACGGTTCCGGTTCTTACAATTCCACAAGAGCTTAAAACAAAACCGGTAAATATCAGTACGGCAAAATTTAAATTGGTACGTGATAGGTTCATTTTGCAGGAAATGTGTTGGATAGATGATATATTCGTGCCCACATGGTTCAGTATTTTATGGACAATTGGGGTATAGCTGTGAAAATAGGAAAATCTGATAATAATTGGGATAATATTAACTCAAAAAAAGATGGGATAAAATATTACTGAGTACCGGAAATTATTATATGAGATAAGCTATTGATCAGAAGGGTGATTATTTCCGAGTGAGTTTAAAAACTCCAAATCAATTGTTTGAATGGTTTCAATCATCATGTCATCACCATAAGCGGTTATCTGAGTAGTAAGAAGTGAATTACAGGTTGTATCGAGAGTATCAGAAACCATACCATCTTCAGGGAACAGGATATTTGTAGTTTCAAAATCACCACATTGGTGAGTAAAATGGACTTCGGAAGCAATCGATTTAACAGAAGTTGTAATTTTAGCACTCGACATATCAAGAGGTTGTACAATCATCCAGTCTATCGAGTTCAGGTAGGGGTGGTCAGGATCGACATTAATCAATTCGGTATCCGTATCGTTATCGCTTACAACCGATTCGGACGAATTATTATTACTCTCAGAATTCTGGCTGTGACAATAGTTTGGAAATGATAACAGCATCAAGGCAATTATCGAAATCAGATATTTGTTTAATCCGTTTTTTAACATATAAAGCCATAAAAAAGGTAATATTACCTATAACGTAGATGACTGTAAAATTATATAATCTTTTAGCTTATTTTAATTAGATAATTCTAATGTTATTTATTTACTATTAAAATATGATGATGTGAAGTTAATAATTAGTCATATAAGAAATAATACTCGGAAAGTGAAATAAGTGTATCCCGGGAAGTGGATTGAGATATAAATTCTTTATAAAATTCTGTAATAATTTTAGTGGAAGATGAGCCAATGACCGGATTTGAACCGGTGACCTATCGCTTACGAGGCGATTGCTCTACCACTGAGCTACATTGGCACTTGAAGAAGATCATTCGGATTTTCCGATCCTGTTACAATTAATTTGGAGCTTTATAACTGGCAGGAAGTAATGAAGAACTTTAAATATACCGATTTAGAATATTTTGAAACAGAATATAATGCAGTTATTATTACAGGCTCTTTCAAACTTAAAGTAATACCAACCCGAATATATGACGGTAACGTTAGCGATCATTGTAACTACTTCTGTCATTTCAATCGTTGCATTATATCTATATCCAATGTTGTTGGATTGGGGAATGTTTCGGCCTTACAGGATGGTCAGACATAAAACCTGGCATGAGTTATTAACGTCTGGATTTCTTCATGCAAATTTTGCTCATCTCTTTGTGAACATGTTCGTTCTTCTATTTTTCGGTAATGAACTTGAAAGGACGCTGGGGCCTGCAAATTTACTCGTTCTTTACCTGAGTGGAATTATCATCTCATCTTTTCCAACACTTTTTAAATTCAAACATGACCCGGGATATGCAACAGTGGGCGCTTCCGGTGCGGTTGGAAGTGTGCTGTTCGCATTTATTTTTCTATTTCCTACAGAGAAATTGATATTGATTTTATTTCCGGTACCGATTCCCGCCTGGTTATTTGCCCTGCTTTATCTTGCATACAGTATTTATGAAAGCAAACGAAGAAAGGGCAAGATCAATCACGAAGCCCATATTGCCGGGGCATTATGGGGCATCGCATATATGCTTTTGTTTGCACCAAACGGGATCGACCACATACTGACTATCCTGGGCCTGATCTGAAGCGCATTAGCCGTTCTTAGCCCTGAAATCTTGCATGAAATCTGTTAGTGCTTTTACGCTTTCAAAATCACATGCGTTGTAAATGCTTGCACGAATGCCACCAACACTTCGATGGCCTTTTAACGTAAAGAGATATTCTTTTTCTGCTTCTTTTAGAAACTGTGCTTCAAGCTCTTCATTTTGAAGGCGGAATGTAACATTCATGTAAGATCTGGAATTTTTTTCAGCTGTACCCCTGTAGAAATCACTACTGTCGATAACACCATATAAATGATCCGCTTTTTCTTTATTCAGCTTTTCAAATTGGTCAATACCACCTTTATTTTCTATCCATTCAAGAACATAGTTTACCATGTATACAGCGAATACAGGAGGAGTATTAAATATTTTTTCAAGGTGAGTTTTATACTGCAGAATTGTTGGGACCGGCCTGTCAACCAGGTTCTCCAGAAAACTGGTTCGGATCATGACAACAGTAACACCGGCGGGGCCAATATTCTTTTGAGCCCCTGCATAAATAATTCCATATCGGTCAAGGTCAATCGGTTTTGATAGGAAATCAGAAGATGCATCACATACAAGTGGTGCACCATTACTTTCGGGTTCCTGTCTGAACTGTGTTCCAAAAATAGTGTTATTTGAAGTAAAGTGAAGATATTTGGCGTTATCTGAAAGCCTGAGGTCACTGTTATCCGGCACCCGTGTAAAGTTTAGGTCGGCACTGGAATAGGGAGTCTGTACGTTGCCAAATAATTTCGCTTCTTTAATTGCTTTGGTTGACCAGGATCCGGTATTTATGTAGTCGGCTGTTTCACTATTATCAAGAAAATTATAGGGAACCATCATGAATTGTGTACTGGCCCCGCCGGTCAGGAAAAGTACATTCCAGTCATCACCTGCATTCAGGATATTTTTTAAACGGGTAGCCGCCTGTTCACTTATCTCAGCATATTCCGGACTTCGGTGACTCATCTCAATAATAGAGCGTCCCCT
>SLKH01000122.1 GCA_007134665.1 Balneolaceae bacterium | reverse complement strand
TCTGAATCATCATGGGAACCAAAGATATTTCAATTGCACGAGACCCTGAATCAAGAAAAATATTCTTTAAACAATTGTTGTGTGATGTAGAAGCGATTGAACGGATGCTTGAAAACCGTCAGTTTGAATCTGGAGTCCGACGTATCGGGGCTGAACAGGAATTTTGTATTGTTGACAGCCATTATAAACCCTCACTCCATTCAATGGAGATTCTGCAGGCTATCAATGATTCCCATTTTACACCAGAACTTGCGAAGTATAACCTTGAGATAAATCTGGATCCGATTGAAGTAAAAGCAAACTGTTTTTCTCAAATGGAAGAACAACTAAACTCGTTGCTTCAAAAAGCGGAAAAAGCTGCAGAACAGATTCATGAAAAAACCATATTGACCGGAATCCTGCCATCGATTGATTACAGGGCAGTTCAGATCGAATACCTGACACCGGTAAAACGGTTTGAAGTTCTGGCGGATATATTGTCAGAATTGAGGGGAGAGGATTTCGAGCTGAATATTACAGGGGTAGATGAACTCATCCTGAGCCATAACAACATCCTGTTTGAAGCCTGCAATACCAGTTTTCAGGTCCACCTGCAGGTTGACCCTGATGAATTTACCGATTTATATAACTGGGCTCAGATGTTATCGGGCCCGGTGTTATCTGTAGCAGCCAATTCGCCACTTTTGCTCGGCAAACAACTATGGGCAGAAACCCGGATACCATTATTTCAACAAAGTATCGATACGAGGGGGAAAGCGTATCATCTCCGGGAGCGGGAACAAAGGGTAACATTCGGGAACCGGTGGGTTCGCAGTGTGCCGGATGTCTTTAAAAATGATATCGCACGCCATACCCTGCTGTTTATGACCGATATTGATGAAAATTCTCTTGACGTTCTTGAGAAAGGACAGATTCCTGAACTAAAAGCATTACAGCTTCATAACGGGACAATTTATAAATGGAACCGCCCCTGTTATGGTGTGATGAATGGAGTGCCTCATTTAAGAATCGAAAACCGGTACCTTCCTTCCGGGCCTACCCAGACAGATGAGATTGCCAATATGGTTTTTTGGGTCGGATTGATGAGTAACATGCCTGAAAATTACAGGGATAACTGGCAGAATATCCGGTTTGATGAAGTGAAGGAGAACTTCTACAAAGCTGCAATGTGGGGTATTCAAAGTGGAATGGTATGGGAAGGTGAACTCATTTCAGCACGGACTCTGATTCTCGATATACTGATACCCATGGCCAGGCAAGGCCTTGAAAAAATCGAAATCAACCAGGAAGATATTGACAGGTTTCTCACGATCATCGCAAACAGGGCATCCGGTTATGCCACAGGGTCCCGGTGGATTGTGAATAGCTATCGTGAACTCAGGGGAGAAATGGGCAGGGAAGAAGCATGTATTGCACTGACAGCAATCATGAATAACCGAAGGCTCACCGGTGAACCTGTTCATAACTGGAAGCCGGCAGTATTGGAAGAAGTAAGAGAACTTCAGATTCAATATGATGTTGTGAGCAATATCATGACTACTGACCTTGTTACTGTATCCGAAAATGATCTTGCAGAATTTGTATTTAAAATTATGGAGTGGCGGAATATCAGGCATATGCCTGTAGAAGACCCCGGGGGAGTACTAAAAGGAATGATTACAAAGGAGCGTCTTGTTCGTTATTTTAACACCCCTGGACATAGTGAACTTGCTACTGCATCAGATGTAATGTTGGAAAATCCGGTTACGATAGGCCCGAATGAAAATATTCTAAAGGCAATGTCGATCATGAAGGATCTGGATTTAACTTACCTTGCAGTTGTTGAGAAAAATGAGTTAATCGGAATTGTAACAAATAATGATACCAAACGAATTTTGGAAAGGATGAGAAAATAGTTGAAATGCCAATATCTGAATTAAAAATATCGGAATTAACGAAAACCGGCCGAATCCGATGGTACAGGGATGGAAATCGGAACGGTAATGTATTGATATTGTTTGTCGGAATTCATGGAAATGAACCTGCCGGCCTGAATGCAATCGACCGTTTATCAGAGAAATTTGAAACCTCTGACTTATCGGTTTACGGATCTGTTTATGCAATCTCAGGTAATTTAAAAGCTATAGACAGTAAACAACGATACCTTGATACCGATTTGAACAGGCTATGGGAGCTCTACGGTACGGATAAAGATTTTTCAATCCAGAATGGCGAGAACAGCCCTTCTGAATTTGGCGAAAGCCTGGATATTAAAAATACGATCGAGAATATTATTGAGCGTCATCAGGATGATGTAAAGAGTTTTGTTTTTGCCGACCTGCATACGACTTCAGCACGGAGCTGTGCCTTTATTCTTCTGAATGATACACTTGAAAACAGGGATCTCGCGCGAAGTTTTCCTGTACCTCAGATATTGGGCATTGAGGAAAATATCCAGGGTACATTGCTGAGTTATATCAACAATCTTGGTTATAAAGCGATCGGGTTCGAAGCTGGCGCTCATGAAGATAAGACTTCTGTTGAGCGCAGTGAAGCATTTCTATGGTTACTGTTTGATAAGTGCGATCTGATTTCTCTATCAGATGAAGAAATAAAACATTATTCGGACACTTTGAGGTCAAAGTCCGGTATTCCGGATACCTACTTTGAGATCAGGCATCATCAGCTTGTCGATGATCCGCATTATTTTGAGATGATTGAAGGGTTTGAAAATTTTGATATTGTTGAAAAGGAGACTCCGCTTGCGTATGAGAGGGGTGAACTGATCAGGGCACCGGTATCGGGGCGTATATTTATGCCGTTGTACCAAAAAAAAGGACATGACGGTTTTCTTATAATCCGTGAAGTTTCAGAATATTGGCTTCGGCTTTCAGCATATTTAAGAAAGAGTTTTATCCATAGTTTTTTAAAATATTTGCCTGGAGTAACAACGGTTGGAAGCCGCAGCTATGAGGTAAACCTGAGAGTTGCAAGATTTCTTGTAAAGGATATATTTCATTTATTTGGCTACCGGGTTACTAAAAAGGATGAAAATACCCTAATTTGTTATCGCCGATAGATGTACACATGTAACTAATGATTATTGAAATAAAACCGGATGATTGATTTTCGATTTGTTGACGGCACCAGATTAATTTCGGTTGTGGAAGCTCTGATATTTGCCAGTGAAGACCCGATTTCCTGGGACCATATAGCCGGTATCATCCGGGAGAGTGAGGAAGAGCTTGCTCTTGATCAGGATTCAATAACTGAAATTGTTGAACAATTGAATGCACGGTATGAAGAAAACGACCTCGCATTCAGAATTGAAGAAGCAGGCGGAGGTTATACTTTTGTTACTCAGCCCAGGTACCATCTCTGGCTCAGTATTTTTCAGCATGAAAATGCCTATCGTAAACTATCCCAATCGGCAATTGAATCGCTGGCCATCGTGGCCTACAGGCAGCCGATTACAAAACCAGAAGTGGATCAGATACGAGGGGTGGATTCGGGATACATCCTTCGACAGTTACTTGAAAAAATGTTGATCCGTGTTGCCGGACGGGCAGATTCTCCTGGAAAACCGTTGTTGTATAAAACTACAGATCATTTTTTAAAACATTTTGGCATCAATAATGTTGATGAATTGCCCCGCCCCCGGGAAATTGATGAGATTCTTAAAGATGATGACATGGCAGAGCACCGGCGCCTGCTTATGGAACGACAGATGGAACTGGATGAGAATGAAGCCGATGAAATCATGGATGAATTTTTAGAAAAATCACATAGTTCCGAACAGGATTCTGAAAATGTCGACCTTAAACCGGAAAAGGACAGGGAGTCTGAAAATTCAAATCCGGATGAAAATCTGAATCAGGGCGAAGATGAAATCAACAAACCCGGGTGACGAGTACTATCTATAACTGTGATTTAAAATATTTCTTAATCGGGACAGGCCTCATCGTATATTAGGTATATAAAATTTGATTTAACTGCAGGAAATGAACAGACGCAAAAGGCCAAATAAAAAAAAGAATGCCGGCAGAAAAACCGGTAAAGAACATAAGGTGAAACAGGAAGCCCATCTGAAAGATGAAATCCGGATCAATAAATTCATAGCTCATGCAGGTTTTTGCTCACGAAGAGATGCCGATGATTATATTGAACAAGGTAAAGTCTATGTCAATGATAAACGGGTAACTGAACATGGAGTCAAGGTTAAAAAAACAGATACAATCACAGTTGATGGCCAGCAGGTTAGCCTTGAACCGTTTGTTTATATTTTATTAAATAAGGCAAAAGATACGATCAGTACTACGGATGACGAAAAAGACCGGAAGACTGTACTGGATGTTATTGAAGATGCAACCGGTTACAGGGTTTACCCGGTAGGTCGACTTGACCGCGATACGATGGGGTTGCTGTTATTAACCAACGATGGTGACCTTGCACATCGATTGATGCATCCCAGTTACAGAGTGAAAAAAGTTTATGAAGTTGCCACAAAAGTACCGTTGACGGATTCACAACTCCGGGAGCTTATACATGGGATTGAACTTGAAGACGGTCCTGCGAAACCCCATCTTGTTCAGCGAAGTGTACTGGATCCATCAGTTCTTGAAATTACGCTTTTTGAAGGCCGAAACCATCTTGTCAGAAGAATGATCCAATACTTTGGAACGGAAGTAGTAAAATTAAAACGGGTGAGGTACGGAGGCCTGGACGATAAAGAACTCAGGGTAGGGCGATGGCGTTATCTTAAACAGAAAGAGATCAATGACCTGAGACGAATGGTTAAATTGCAGCCACTTGATTTTAAAAAAGAAGCATTATGACTATGGGAAATATTTATAAGACAACTGATTCTGTCAACTCTACAAAGAATTTGCCGATTCGCTATGATCTCTATGTACCGGGGAACAGCAGCCGTGATCTATTGCCGGTGCTGATATTTGTCCACGGTTTTAAAGGTTTCAAGGACTGGGGGCCATTTCCGGATGCCTGTGAGGATCTCGCCCGACAGGGATTCGTAGTGATTGCAATGAACTTTTCCATGAATGGAATCGGTGATAATCCGGCCGAATTTGACCGGCTGGACCTTTTTGAACAAGAAACACTTAGCCAGGATCTCGAAGATATCGGTACTGTGATCGAAGCTGTGAAGAACAGGGAAATTCAATCGTCAAGAGTAGGTTTACATACCGACTATATTGGTATTATCGGGCATTCAAGAGGAGGGCATACAGCAATTGCCGCAGCTGCAGAATATCCTGAAATACAAAGTCTCGTCACATGGTCGGCCGTTGCCAGCTATAATGAACGATGGACGGAACAAATGATCAACGACTGGGAAAAACAGGGGTTTACTGAAATTAAAAATGCGCGGACAGGCCAGATGATGAAAGTCGGAAAAGTGGTATATGAAGATGCTATTGATAACGCAGGCCGCTTGATGGCTATCGAACGTGTGAAAGAACTCCATCTTCCTGTACTGTTTATAGCCGGAAAAGAAGATGAGTCTGTGCCGTACCAGGATTCAGTGAAATTGCACCGAAACTGTCCGTCGTCAAACAAGGAACTTCGTTTAATATCAGATACCGGACATACTTTTGGAGCTTCGCATCCATTTGAAGATGATGACTATCCGGAAAAATTTTCTGAAGTGCTTGAACTGACTGAAGGCTGGTTTTTGGATAATCTCGCATAAATCCCCCGGTTTTTCGTTATGCTTTTATGAAATTCACCCCTCTTATAATATTCCTATTTTTTGCAGGGCTGGAAGCCAAAGCACAGACTCCGGTCCTGGTAAATGACAACGAATTCCAGGTAGCAGCCCGTGCAGCAATTGATTCCCTGTATAATCAAAATCCGGGCGCAGTAAGTGATTTAATGAAGCCGTGGTCAGAAAGTTACCCTGAGCACCCTGTCTGGTATTTGTGGGAAGCGATGGAGATGTGGTGGAAAGTGCTCATCGACTTACATGACGATAGCTATGATGACCTGCTCTTTGAGAAAATGGATAAAGCAAATGATGCAGCAGACCGCCTGTTAAGAGAATCGCCGGGACATGCTGATGCTCACATTGTAAAGGCAGTGGCTAATGGATATATTGCCCGGCAAAATGCGAACAGGGAGAGATGGCTTCGGAGTGTCAGAACTGCCCGTACAGCTTACCAGGCACATATCGAACTGGAGAAGTCGGCACCTGACCTGACAGATAACCTGTTCGCAAAAGGACTGAAAAAATATTATTCTGCTTACCTGCCGGAAGCCTATACAGTTATCAGAGCAGTTTCGTTTCTGCTGCCCGACGGTGACAAAGCTGAAGGCCTGGAACTGCTTGAGCTTACAAGCAGAGATGCCATATTTGCACGGCCTGAAGCCACATATTTTCTTGGGTTAATATTATTGAACTATGAGGAGGATTATGGGCGGGCAATGGATCAGTTCTATATGCTCGTTGAAGCATATCCGAATAACAGTTATTACCGCAGATTGTTGGTCAGAGCTCTGTTTCAGCAAAGAATGTATGATGCCGCACTGACTGAAGTGAAGAGAGCCCTGGATCATTGGAAAAATATGGGGTTTGAAGATCAGCCTGTTCTAAGTGAAGAGATGCTTTACTGGAAAGGAAGAATTTTAAATCAGTATGGCCGAATAGATGAAGGATATGAAGCTTTTTATTCCGGATTTAACCTTGGATTAAACTTGCCGAACAGGCAAATGCGGTCATTTCACGCCCTGAATGGATATTATGCGGGTTTACTTGCCGAGAGAAAGGGGGAATTAATTACCGCAAGAAGTTTATACCGTGCCGTCTCTCAATTGGAATGCGAACCTGATATTCGTAAAAGAGCAAGTGAAAGGATGTCGGAGCTGTGACCATGTGGAAATTGATTAATCCTGGTTGATGGAAAACTCAAAATGGTTTTCCTGATCAACATCATCTGACCCGGGCTTGTAAACTCTCTCAACGAATCGCATTTCTCCGGATTCTTTAATATAAAGAACTGTTGAAGATCTGGTCCCGTATTTATCGGTTTGGATAAAAATTGCAGAGACTGCTTTCTCAAGTTCAGGGTTAAGTCCGGTGTCCGGTAACTTTTCTGCAGGATGTGTTTTTTTATTTGAAAGTAACTCGAATAAACGATCCTCATTCAGATTGCCATTTTCTGTCAGCTTCAGAAACGAATTTTTTGCCAATTCCACTTTTGGCCAGGGTGTGTTGAGAAGTGCATTACTGATTCCGTGTATCCCGGGCTCAATTTTGTTTATTTCCCGGGTTATATTTGAAAAGTGATAGAAAGAATTATGATCACCGGTAAAAAGGTTAAAACCGTTGTATTCATCTGGAGAATTTAAATTTTCCAGATAAGAAAAAGGAGTTTCATCATTGGTTAGATAGTTTTTAACCAGGTGGCCACGGCTTTTGGCTTCATGATTGTGCATACTCATATCTCTGTAGTTGGTCAGAAATGAAATTCGTCCTTTTTTATCGATGCCCAGCCAGGTTCCCCCTGCTGCAAGATCTTTACCTGCAAGCAGATACGGTTCGCGTTTCCAGAAATCAGCGGGCCTGGTAGGCCTGTCATAAAACTCATCCCTGTTGCCAGCCAGGATTAATCGGTAACCGGGAACAGTATCATAACCAAATACAATCAGACACATAGAATTAAATATTCAATTTCTTCTCTGTTGTTCGATAACAAGAATAGCTATCCGTTACGTTCTGCTCAAGTTAATAGCAGTTGAAATTGATTTGAAACAAAATCAGTTTAAATTCGATGTAATTAACGATATTAATACATTTGTTATGATGGGAGCAATTCTCTGAGGCTCTTATTTTAGGCGGAGATCAGTGATATCATTACAAAAAATTTTTGAATTTGGGATAAATTACGGTATCTGTATTGTATTCAGGAAATGACACAGCACGGCGCGACTGGTTGATTTTGATCATCAGTTTATTGGCAGGGGCATGGTTTTTTTTCGATTACGGCACTCACCATCCGCTCAGTATGGCAGATGCATCTTTAGGTAATCAGGGAGCAATTACACTTGGCAGTGAAAAACTTGGAAATATGGGATATCTACAGCCTGATGTAGATTACTTTTCAAGATTTGAAACAAGAAGTACACTGCTGGATCAGATTCAGAGCAGGTCAGAATATCAAATATTCACATCTGATCATGACCGGGCTTCCGCCTTTCCTGTTTATCACTGGCGTGTTGATGTAATCTTTTCCGGTGATGAAATATCTGCTCCTACTGGTGACATCGAACAGAGGAATTTTGAAGATGCAATATCATTGAGCCTGATTTTTGACCAGGAAGGAAGATGGCTCGAATTTCGAAATCCGAGAAATCACCTTCCATACCGTTTGTTTTCTTCTGAGGCACTCTCATCGGTGATTGAACTGCCGGATGACCTGATATTTCAGGCAAGAGATGATTCAGTTGCTCTTGCCAGTTTTACGTTTGAATTTGACCGCTTCATACCTTTAGATTCTGTAATACGAGAAAATGGCGTTATACAAATCGGGTCGGATCATGCAAGGCAGATTGCATTATTTTATCTTCGGCAAACAGGGTGGCCGGTTGATGAGATTCAATTCCAAAATGGAAGAATTATTCCCTATGGTCAGTTTGAAGCTGCTGAAGTAAGTTTTCGATACTACGATGAAGAGATTGACACGGAGCTGCAGTTGTCAACAGTCATCTCACCAACCGGCAGTTTACTCTCTTTAACAGCCGGTTATCCGGGAATTGAAACTTCCGGGACATCCTATGTTCTGAATAGCCTTCGTGTATTGCTGGTAATCGTCTTTGGTTTTTGGCTGATCATCCTCCTCTATATTCGTGTCAGGCTCAGGGTAATTGACATTAAGTCTGCTATTCTGTTTGCAGTATTGGCCGGGTTTGCTGTTCCGGTCTTTTTGATTCTGCAATGGCTTTATAACCAGATGATGATACCCGGTACTCCCGGTGCAATTGATATAATCTGGTTGATAACAATAGTCGGTTTGTCTGCAGCTTTTGTATCACTCATATTCTTTACAATTACAGTTATTGGGGAGTCGGTTACCAGGCAGAACTGGATTGAAAAAATAAGGACAATGGACCTGATTCGGATTGGCCATTTGTTTAACCTTCCTGTGGGAGTTGTCTTCATTCATTCAGTGTCATTCGGA
>SLKH01000256.1 GCA_007134665.1 Balneolaceae bacterium | reverse complement strand
TGCGTACGAACCCAGGAAGAGTGTGAGCATAATCACGGTCTTGAGAACCATCTGCAGATTCGCATGTCGCGACAGCCCGTTATCCTTAAAATAGTGATCGACCCTCTTTTTAACAGTTTTACTGAATTCGCGGCTTGTGCGATTGTTAAACGTAACCTTTTCTACTGTTGCCATGATTGACCTGTTTTCTTTACCCTCACGTTAAAAATATTCACTTAATTGCTGAAGCAGGTTACATATATTTTGTTTGTTATTACACATGTTCCATCTCTTTGAGATACAAGTGAGGTCAAATCTATTCAAAATATTTATATGGCAACAGGCTTGTGTTATCCACTCTTTAAATTTCACAGTACCTGTAGATTGTGCAAGATTGATTCACTTGCATGTAATACAAATGAATTAAAGATTTCCAATCTTGTTGCTGAAGTAAATAATAGGCCTTGGTCAAAAATGAGGAAGAATAAGTTCTACAAAACATAATCACATGAAACCAGAGAAGAACAAAATTGCACCCTCACTTGAGTTCGAAAAATCAAAAGCGTTAATCATTGTCGAAATCATTGAATATGTCCCGGATTCAGTTGTGATCAAAACGATTATCAAAAAAACTACCGGTAATATCAGTGCTATCTCGTTTGACACCGGTGAGAAACTGGAGGAAAAAACGTCACCTTTCGATACGTTTGTTCAGATTATTGACGGGAAAGCGGAGATCATTATCGATGGAAATTCAAAACTTCTTGATACCGGCCAATCGATTATTATTCCTGCCCACTCCCGCCATTCAATAAAGGCAAACAACAGATTTAAAATGATATCAACAGTCATAAAAAGTGGATATGAGGAGGTAAGCTAATGGGCCATTCAAATAATCTGAATCAGGTTTTATCAACATTGGAAAGTATCGATACGGATGAATGCCGTGACGTTATGTTGGATTACGACAGTTTCAAACAACGAATTCAACAGGAAATATTCATTCAAACAATTATTTCCTATTTCATACATGCAGAAAACCGTTATTTAAAAGGGAATGTAACCGGTGAAAAAAAAACACTGAGTTTTGCCCCGAACCTAATAGATTTTGAAAACATAAAGGATCAGGATTTAAAAGACAAAGATATTCGAGATTATATATCAGGAATGGTATTAACGGCAGATAAAATAGCGATGCGACTCCGGGAACTCAGAGGTGATGAAAAGTGATTAAGCGATAAAACGGGAATTCTATTTTTTATTTCATACCATTAGAGAGTAAAAGGATGGCAGAAAAAGAGAGTCTGTCATTCTTTTTTTACCAATGGCTGGAAACTTTGCCGTATAAATCAAAGATTACAAAAATAATATTTTAATTTGCATGTGCTTAGATGACTGATTCAAAGTTAAATATAAATAGTAGTAATAATCACAAGGATAAAGAAGCTTTTAAAAAACTGTATGTGAAATATATGGTTTGTCTGCGAGATAAAATGATTGTTCAATCGGTACTGGAAAAACAGGAGCTGAACTATAAGTTTTCAGTACATGATGCAATTGAGTTATATGAAGAGATCACAAAAGTCCAGTATCATGAGTTAAAAAGAGGCTTGTCTAAGTCAGGTTTGATTTTGATTGATGAAAAAGAAAGCATGCTGATCGATCGAATTATCAATACTATTATTGAAGTTATACACTATACAGATGCATTACCAAAGCTGAATTTTACAGATATCATCAGTGAACATGCAGGTTCGAAGAGTGAGTCTCTTTTAAAAATATTTTCGGATGTAAAAGGAATGTCAATTTTGCAATTTATTGTCATCCAAAAAATAGAACGTGCTAAAGAGTTGTTGCTCTACGATGACATGCCATTGTTGGAAATTGCTGAAATTCTTCATTACAAAAATGAACACTATATGTTAGCCCAGTTTAAAAAGGTAACAGGGCTTTCTCCTACCTATTTTAAACGTTTAAAAAATGAACGGATGAAAATTGCCGAACAACGTTTAAACCCAAAAAGTCGTTAGACCTTTTTTGCCCTTCGGGCAAAATTATCATTGTTCCAATGACAATTTTGGGTTAAATACATTCCCTGAGGGTGCCTCCGGAGAGAGAGTATTTGATAATTAATATCTATTGCTCTTACAGTGATCTATGTAACCCACTGGCGGCTTTTTGTAAGGGTTCTAAGCTTTAGAATGATGATATTCCAGTGTGAAAATAATTTCACGACTGTCCCTCAAGTTGTGGGAAATTATGTAGACGATTATGAAAAAATTAATAAAGCCTGGTAATTATTTTTTGGTGTTATCTCTGGCAACTGTTTTTGCTGTAGCTGCATGTTCTACTACCGGCATGCAACGGTCTGAAGACGTCCAATCCACAATGCAAACTGTAGACAATGACATCAAGTTAATCGTTGTACAACTCGATGCTATTGGAGCCTCCCTTGATGAACTGATCAAGCCGGGTCAGGCAGATGTGAAGAGGGCATTCGATCTGTATTCGGATAATGTATCCAAAATTGAAAAAATGGAAAATAATTTTGCGAAACATGCCGACGAGATGGAAACCAGTGGTAAAACCTATTTTGCTGAATGGGACAAAAGTGGCCAAAGATATGACAATCCTGAGATCCAGCAACAAAGCAATGAACGGCGTGCAGCACTTGGCCTGATATATGACAAAATTGCTCAGAATAATATCGGTGTAAAAGAAGCTTTCAGAACGTATGTTAGTGATGTAAACGAAATTGAGAGTTTTTTGTCGAATGATCTTACAAGCCTGGGAATCAATTCAATATCGGCTATAGCAAATAATGTCGTGAGCAATGGCAGACACCTTAGAAATGAATTAAATAGCCTTCAAACTGCTATTGAAGATGCCCGTTCCGAGATGAGACAGGCCGGAATTGCTTTGAATTAATATGGTAAATACTATCGATTCAGTACAGTTATCAAGATAAAACAGGCACTTTTCGATCTGATTGTGATTTGGCATCAAAAAGCCGATTCATGATATTTTGGAGAGTGTCTTTTTTTTTTAAAGTCAGACACAGAATAAATTGTCTTAAAGCTACTTCTTTTAATCTGCATTTAACCAAAATAATTGTTAAGTAAATAAATCAAGAAATAAATTCAGCACCCTGGAACATTTTGTGACTAACCGGGTATTTTTTCATAAATGACCAAATGAATTAATGTTAATATGGTGGTTTCTCTAAAGGAATTTGTTTCTGATATTTTACCTTTTCTGATTGTAGCTTTCTTAATTGTAGGAACCATGTATTTTTACTGGCCTGAACCGGACCCATACGAACAAGACAGAGAGCGGATTTATGGGGCGTCAGATATTCATTTTACACTGATACAGGATGGACTGGATCCGGGGTTTTCAATTGATCGATTGCATATCGTCTATTCAGAGTACGAATCACAGATTTATACAGGCGGACTGATCAATGGGACGGTATTGAATAATATTTTTGGTTGCTGGATCATCGATGAAGAAACAGAAAAAGTATATGCAGTAGATTTTATTGCAGGTGAATATTCCGGTTTTATTTCTGCTTCAGATGCCGGTATTGAAATTAACTATCCGAATGAGGAGTGTGGAATCCTGGCATACTTCCTTGAATAACTATTATGAGTAAAATTTATCCAAAAGAAAAAAACCCGTCCGGCTTGCAACCGAACGGGTTAAAATGGACTAGTCATCCCCGAAGTTTGTCGGGTTTATATTATGAGCATCCCGTTGTTGATCCGCAGGTAATGCACTTTAAGCATGTACCGTTTCGGATCATGGTCATGCTTCCGCACTCGGGGCAAGAGTCGCCTGTATAACCAAGCTGTTTAGCCCGGTCATAGTCACTTTCATTTTCTGATTTTTTCCGTTTCCTCATTACCGTTTCCGATACAGGTTTTGGATGTCTGGCTTCAACTTTTTTGGCAACCTCTTCAGCCAGCTGATCCTCTTCGGATGGCCGCAGTTTCCGCATCATGATCTCTTCCGGCGGTACATGCGCAAGGTCTTCCCTTCCGAGATAGGTTACAGCCAGTTCACGGAAAATATAATCGATCACTGAAGTGGTCATTTTGATATGCGGGCTGCCAGAAACCATTCCGCTTGGCTCAAATTTTGTAAATACAAATGCATCCACAAATTCTTCAAGTGGAACTCCATGCTGCAGGCCAAGCGAAATTGAGATGGCAAAACAGTTCATCAGGCTACGGAATGCAGCCCCTTCCCTGTGCATATCGATAAAGATTTCACCAATCTGGCCATTTTCGTATTCACCGGTTCTCAGATACATACTTTGCCCGCCGATTTTTACTTTCTGAGTGTATCCGGATCGTCTGAACGGCAGTTTCTGCCGTCGTGCCACATATTTATGTATGATTTTTTCCGCCGTTTCCACTACCCGATCCTGTTCTGAGACAGTTTCTTCTGCAAAATCTTCATCTTCAAGTTCTTCGATTACATCACTCATTGAGTTCAATGGCTGACTCAGTTTCGAGCCGTCCCGGTAGAGTGCATTTGCTTTCAGCATGAGCTGCCATGATAACATATATGCATCCTTGATATCTTCAACTGTTGCCTCATTCGGCAAATTGATCGTCTTGGAAATAGCTCCTGATATAAATGGCTGAGCAGCCGCCATCATGCGGATGTGGCCTTCAGCAGAAATAAACCTGGTTCCGACTCGTCCACATTTATTGGCACAGTCAAATACGGGCAGGTGTTCATTTTTGATGTAAGGCGCACCTTCTATTGTCATCGTGCCGCATACATAATCATTGGCTTCCTGGATCTGTTCGCGGCTGAATCCCAGATAACGTAACATATCAAACTGATAGTCAGATAGTTGTTCCTCGCTGATTTCAAGCACATCTTTGCAAAACTCTTCACCAAGAGTCCATTGATTGAATGCAAATTTGATATCGAAACTTCCGGGAAGTGCTTCTTCAACAGCTTTGATCTTTTCTTCTGTGAAGCCCATTTCAATCAACGACTCAGGATTAATATGAGGACATCCATCAAGTGAGCCTGATCCTTTCGCATAAAGTATAATTTCCTCTATCTCTTTCGGGCTGTATCCCAGGTTCTTCAATGCCAGTGGAACACTTTGGTTTATGATTTTGAAATAACCGCCACCGGCGAGTTTTTTAAATTTCACAAGTGCAAAATCGGGTTCTATACCGGTTGTATCACAATCCATTACCAGGCCAATGGTTCCGGTTGGTGCAATACATGTCACCTGCGCATTTCGATATCCATACTTTTCACCAAGCTCAACCGCCCGGTCGGCATCTTCCCTGGCTGCTTTGACAAGGTAGTCAGGACAGTGACTGGGGTTAATTCCTACCGGTTTAATCGTCAGGCCTTCATATTCCTTATGATCGGCATTATGAGCTGCTCTTCGGTGATTTCTCAACACTCTGAGCATATGTTCCTTATTATTCTCATAACCCTCAAAAGTGCCCAATTCCTTTGCCATTTCTGCACTGGTTGCATAAGATGACATGTGCATACTCGCCGTTATTGCGCCTGCTATTGCACAACCCTCCGGGCTGTCATACGGAACACCCTGAACCATGAGAGCAGCTCCGAGATTTGCATAACCAAGCCCGAGTGTGCGATATACGTATGATAATTCTGCAATTTCTTTTGATGGAAATTGAGCCATCAGAACGGAAATTTCCAATACCACCGTCCAGATTCGTGAAGCATTTCGTATTGCCCTGACATCAAATTCACTGCCGGTTTCATCCTTGAAATATTTCATCAGGTTTAATGAGGCAAGATTACAAGCCGTATTATCCAGGAACATATACTCTGAACAGGGATTGCTTGCACGAATCTCCCCTCCTTCCGGGCAGGTATGCCATTCATTGATCGTATCATGATATTGTGTACCGGGATCAGCACAAGACCAGGCGGCAAAGCCGATTTGATCCCATAACTCCCTTGCATCAATCGTTTTCATTGGCTCAGGAGTACGTCCTTCAATTTCAGCTCTTCTTTTTTCAATACGCCCGAGGAGATTCCATTTCGAATCATCAATGACAGCCTGCATAAAAGCGTTCGGAACCCGTACAGAATTGTTCGAATTCTGTCCGCTGACGGTCATATAAGCTTCTGAATTCCAGTCTGTATCATAGGTATCAAACTCAAGATCAGAAAATCCCTGTGCAGCAAGCTGAATTACCCGTTCTATATAATTAAGTGGAACCTGATCCCTTTTTGCTTCTTTAATAGCTTTACCAAGTTCTTTGTTCCTTAGCGGGTCACGGCTTATAGCGCCATTGACTGTTCTGCCTTCCATCTCTACCGGCTTGTGGCATAGATTGATAATATTTTTCAGGTGTTTTTGTGTGATTTTTGAACCGGCAACGATAGCTGCTACTTTTTGCTCTTCCCTGACTTTCCAGTTCACATACTCTTCGATATCGGGGTGGTCCAAATCCAGCGTCACCATTTTAGCAGCACGGCGCGTGGTTCCGCCCGATTTAATTGCACCTGCTGCCCGGTCACCGATCTTCAGAAAACTCATCAAACCTGATGATTTTCCACCACCACTTAATGACTCTCCCTCTCCTCTGAGTTTGGAAAAGTTTGAACCGGTTCCGGAACCGTATTTAAATAACCTGGCTTCCCGCACCCACAAATCCATAATACCGCCTTCATTAACAAGGTCATCATCCACACTCTGAATGAAACATGCATGAGGCTGCGGATGGGTATAGGCATCCTCAGACTTTTTAAGTTCGCCTGTTTTTCCATCTACAAAGTAATGGCCCTGAGCAGGTCCGTTTATCCCGTATGACCAATGTAAACCGGTATTGAACCACTGCGGGCTGTTTGGTGCTGCCATCTGGTTTGCAAGCATGTAACAAAGTTCTGAATAGAATACTTTTGCATCTTCTTCAGAATTAAAGTAGTCATGTTTCCAACCCCAATATGTCCAGCAGCCCGCAAGACGGTGAAACACCTGCCTACTGTCAATTTCATGTGTATAACGCTCATCTTCGGTAAGCTTCTGAAGCGCCTCTTGGTCTTCTTCAGATCTTTGCAGCCATTTAGGGACTCCTTTTTCAGGTACTTTTTTTAACCTGACAGGAACTCCGGCTTTTCTGAAATATTTTTGGGCAATGATATCTGTAGCAACCTGTGACCATGACTCGGGAACCACAACATTTTCCATTTTAAAAACTACTGAACCATCCGGATTCTTGATTTCGGACTTTCGTTCAACAAATTTCAAACTATCATATGGTGACTTCCATTCTGCTCTTGTAAAAAAACGGGTAAATTCCATGAAAAAAACTTTTAAACTTTAAAAATTCGAAATAGAAGAGTCTATTGATTCACACATATTCGACTTCCTCAACTCACTCATGTGAAGTGCTTTCTAATATATTCGTGAGGAGCTATGGCATCAAGAAAAAAAACAGTTTTTTTTCCACAAATTCATTGAGTTATCCACATTAAGAAATTGAAAAGCGATCTTGTTTTTAAATTGATAATTTTAAAAATGAGAGAAAATAATTTTAATTGAAATTTTCACTGAACAAAAAATTCGATCTATTCATCAAATACAACTCACAATTCCCTGTTTTACAATGCCTTATGAATTATTTATGACGGCTCTAACAAGTTATCAACAATTATGTAAGTTATCCACAATTACTGTTTCTTTACAAGTATTTATTATTTAATGGCATTCAGATATAACGATTATCGATATTGATAATTTAAATATATCCTATCTCTATATCACGGTTATATCCCATTATTATTTTTATTTATTATTAATTTTTAAAATAATTTATCTAATAATTATTTTTTTCAGGCGAAAAACTTATTAGGAGCTCCACCCGAACATTTCTGTTGTCACTTCAAGCTAAATCATGCAGCTTAAATTACTCTTAATTCGTTTGGTAATACCAGTCAATTCGTTTATAAACCTTGATCATTTTCAACTGTATTGACTTCTGACTTATTAACAGCCGCCCTAATCAAAATAGTATTCACGATCCATTTCACATATTTGATTTTTAAATTCGGTATTTTTGACCTACCGGTAGTCAATTTTCTTCAAATGAAGTGGTGCATACCTTAAATATTATTATAAACGTAATTTCACTGATAAATACTATTCCATTCTGATACGTTTTTAACCCGTAAAACGTATTATTGATGAAACTGATAACTGAAACCCGATTTGATTTATGGCTAAAACAATTAAGAAGCTGGATGATTTTGTCAGCCTTATTGACCCTGAAAAAAATGAAATTTTAAATATGTCTGTAAAGGATGCGGAGGATGCTGTTACGTCAGGCAACCCGAATCGCGTCAGGGCAATTGACGGCTCTTTTGCAATCGTTACAAAAAAAGATAAGCAGGTTTACCTTGCACGTTCCATTACCCGGCCCATGAGGTACTTTATGGCCAAACAGGAAGCCGGCCCTCTACTGATCGTTGCGGAACGAATAGATGAAATTTATCAATACCTGAAAGGGATTGGTTTGCACAAGCAATTCCGCCCTGACTATACCAGGATGGTGCCTGCACATTATGTCGTTCGGCTTGATGTCATCGGGTGTCCGGATCCGAACCCCGATTACAAGAGATACTTTGAACCGAAACAAAATGTATTGGACGGAAATCTCGACAGTATCGGTGAAAAATACATCTCAGCACTTGAAAATGAATGCCGTCAATGGCTACAAAAAATCCCCGAAAATGAACCAATCGGAGTACTTTTCTCAGGTGGAATAGACAGTGGGTCCGTTTTCCTGGTGTTGTACAACCTGATGCTCGATTTGGGCATGTCTCCCTCAAGGCTGAAAGCATTTACATTGTCAATTGATAATGGGCCGGATGCACAACAGGCTCATAAATTCCTTGATCAGCTTGGGTTATCAATGTTTCTCGAAGTACTGGAAGCAGATAAATCTGATATCGATTATAAAAAAGCGATAGAAATAATAGAAGATTATAAACTGCGTGATGTTGAAGCAGCTACGGTAACACTTGCACTCGTAAAGAAAATCCGTGAGATGTACCCCGACTGGAAATATCTTGCTGATGGCGATGGCGGTGATGAAAACCTGAAAGATTACCCGATAGAAGAAAATCCGGAATTGACCATCAGAAGCGTTCTAAATAACCCTCTCCTTTATCATGAAGGCTGGGGTGTTGATAAAATCAAGCATTCTCTCACATATTCCGGAGGTCAAAGCCGCGGACATGTCCG
>SLKH01000120.1 GCA_007134665.1 Balneolaceae bacterium | reverse complement strand
TTGATTTAATGCTGTATCTTTCTCCAGGTCGCCGTTTTTGGTTGCCTTATATAATTTTTTATAAATCTCTGCTGATTCAGTGACCAGTTTCAGTGCATATTCATATTTGCCCATCGCTTCATCACGGGAATGCGGAATATAGATTCCATCACTCATTCGGTCGCGCTGGCCACCAATTGTCTGCATGGCCTGGGCAACTTTGTGGCCATGATAATCAGACGGAGATTTTCCAATCCTGTTGAGCCGGGAACACATAGCAACCGGGCCATTAAAAAACCAACTCAAACCCGGAACCTTTATTTCCTGATACAACTCATCAAAAGCTCTCTGCATTCTGAAAAATGCGTGTTCCATCGCCCATTCAAAATAAATCCGGTCTTCTTTCCTGGATCCTTCAGCCTGGTACCTCTTCAGGGTTGCAGATGCAAGGTACATCCAGCTAAATATATCGGCATAGCGTCCGGCAACCTTTTCTTTCATTTTCAGGGCACCACCATATGATCCAAGAGCGAGATCTGCCATAAAGGCAAAATTGGCAGATGCCCACTTCAAACGTTTGATATATTTCTTTGCAGGCCCACTGACCGGAGAACCGGCAATCTTTCCTCGCGTCATACTCAGGATAAATGCACGGGTCCCATTTTGGAATACATGGCCCAGGTGCTTCCAGAAGTTTTTATCAAACTTATTCACATCTTTATTCATCAAAGCATCGATCTCATTATATGCGTATGGATGACATCGGATTGCACCCTGTCCGAATATCATGAGAGATCGGGTAAGGATATTGGCACCTTCTACCGTTATCGCTATCGGCATTGCAATATAACTATGTGCAAAGATATTTCGTGGCCCCCGTGAGATCCCGGCACCACCGACAATATCCATCGCATCGTTAATGATCTCACGCCCCAGCTCTGTAAAGTTATATTTTGCAATAGCTGTAACTACAGCCGGTTTTGCACCTTTATCCAGTCCGCCGCAGGTATAACGCCGGGCTGCCTCCATCAGGTACGAGTAGCCGCCTATGCGCGCCATTGGCTCTTCAATTCCTTCAAATTTACCGATGTTAATACCAAACTGTTTTCTAATTGCAGTATAGGCACCAACTGCCCTCGCCGCTGTTTTAGCCCCTCCGGTTGCCTGTGCCGGAAGTGAAATTCCACGGCCGACTGCAAGTGATTCCATCAGCATTCGCCAGCCGTTACCGGCCCCATCAGGCCCACCGATTAAAGCGTCAATCGGTACGATAACATCTTTACCCCGCGTTGGACAGTTATGAAATGGGACACCTAATGGGTCGTGCCGTTTCCCCAGCTCAACTCCATCAGCATCACTTGGTATCAGGGCACACGTTATGCCGGGTTCTTTTCCTTTACCCAACAGGTTACCGGGGTCATGCAATTTAAATGCCAGTCCGATAACTGTTGAAATGGAAGCGAGTGTAATATATCTCTTATCCCAGTTCAGCTTCAGGTACAGCTTGCCGTTGTCTCTCTTAATGACTTCACCATGAGATTGCATCGCGCCGGCATCAGAGCCGGCATTCGGTTCTGTCAGGGCAAAACACGGCATTTCTACACCTTTAGCCAAACGTGGAAGGTAGTGCTTCTTCTGTTCTTCAGTTCCATAATGCATTAAAAGTTCAGCCGGCCCAAGTGAGTTAGGAACCATCACAGTAGTTGCCAGAGGCCCGCATCTCGATGCAAGTTTTGCAATGATAGCACTATGGGCATTGGCTGAAAATCCGTACCCTCCGTATTCTTCAGGAATGATGAGTCCAAAAAACCGGTTCTCTCTCATATAGTTCCAGGTTTTTTCGTCAAACTCTTTTCGTTTGAATACCTCCCAGTCACTCACCATTGAACAGAGCTCTTCAACCGGACCGTCAAGAAATGATTTTTCCTTATCGGTCAATTCGGGATAATTTTCATTCAGAATTTTATTGATATCGGGTTGACCTGAAAAGAGCTCCCCGTCAATCCAAACCGTTCCCGCCTCAATTGCTGTCTGCTCTGTTTCAGAAATTGCCGGAAGTATTTTCAGTGCATCCAGGATACTCATGATCGGCCCTGAAAGCACTAACCGCCGAAGTGGTTTCAAGTTAAAAACTGCAACTAAAAGAATGTATATAGCAAAAACCCACATTGGGGCAGCCAATCCCCACAGGCCGGCAACACCGGCAACAGCCCATAACCAAAGCGGAGCATTCCGGTATCCAAATATCAAAAAGATAATTACTGCACTCCCTATACTGGCCCAAAGTGGCAGGTCACTGAAAAATCCAAATGTCAGATCGATAAATTCCATGGCCCTTTCTCCTAAATTGTAACTTGTGGATGACTATTGATCTGAATACCCCTGATCAAATGCGCAATAGCGTGATTAATAAACTCATTAACAGATATACGTGTATCCAGCCTTCTATTTACGACTACAGAAACTATTCCGTGTAACTGTGCCCAAATTGCATAAGCTGCTTTGAGCGGGTTTTCTTCTTTCATTTCTCCCTTATCCACACCTTCACGGATAACTTCAGCAAGCAATTCATATCCCTCCCTTGCTTTTCGAAATTTCTTCTTTGGATACCTCGGAATCTCTTCCGGATGAAGCATAAAAATGACTTCGTATTCCTGAGGCCGATCGAGCCCGAAAGCAACATATGTGCGGGCAATCGACTCCATTTTTGCAAGCGGATCTCTGTCAGTATTGGCAATGTCACGAATTAAACGATTCAGTTCTTCGACACTCTCTTCAATCAATGTATAAATCAAATGATTTTTATTTCTGAAATGCAGATAAATACTTGTGGCAGATACATCAATTTCTCCGGCAATTTTCCGCATGGAAATATTACTGATACCCTCGTCAAGTAACATTCTTTTGCCAACTTTCAATATCTCTTTTCTCAATGACATCACACAAGGTTAACACTGTTAAGTAGCATATGATAAGTTATCAAAAACTCAGGCAAAATCAAGTATTTCAAGAGGAGTTACCCCATTTTTACGTAAAACCAAAGCCAATCTTATTCACGACTCGGTACTCTGCCTGGCGGGTGAACAGGTGGTTCAGAGAGAAAAGCTTACATATTTAATTGTCTTATTATTACTCAGATGCTGTTTTTCATAAAAGGTTTGAATGGAAAGCAGCGGATCATCAGGTGCTTCACCATATACATCCTGAACCAGCCGGTGTATGTGACAGTTTTCAGATTGGATGACATCAAGTGTGAAATTAAATAACGGATCTGAATCTGTCTTTAAATGGACAATACCGCCGGGTTTTAAAAATGCCCGGTATCTCTCTAAAAAACGTTTAGAGGTCAGTCTTTTGTTTTCTTTCTTTTCTCTCAGGTAAGGATCGGGGAATGGTATCCAGATTTCATCGACTTCCCGGTGATCAAAATACTCCTCAACATGATCAATAAACATCCGAATGAAGTGTACATTTTGTAGAGACTCATCTTTGGCACGATTGGCACCAACCCAGACTCTGGCACCTTTGATATCAATTCCAATGAAATTTTTATCAGGATACCTGCGGGCGAGGTTTAGAGTGTATTCACCTTTTCCGCAGGCCAGTTCAAGAATCAACGGATTCTGATTTCCAAATATCCCTGCCCATTTTCCTTTCGGCTTTTCAGGTCCGGTTTCCCGGAAATCGGTGTATTCAAATACATTCTCCAGATCCCGGATATCTTTGTAACGCTGAAGCTTGTTTTTACCCATAATCAGGGGAAGAGCCTGAATCTATTCCATTGATTGTCTTTTTTGTGATACCGGATGCGGTCGTGCAGGCGCCCGGGGCGGCCCTGCCAGAATTCCACTTCTATCAGTTTAATCCTGTATCCTCCCCAGTGGTCGGGCACCGGAACTTCTGAGCCGCTGAATTTTTCTTCAAATTCACTGAACTTCTGAATCAATTCATTCCTGCTTTGTAACAGTTTACTTTGATCTGATGCCCAGGCACCAATCTGGCTTTCTCTTGGCCGGGTTGCAAAGTATTCAGCACTTTCTTTCCTGGATACTCTTTCCACATCTCCCCGCAATCGTAACTGACGCTCCAGTTCCGGCCACCAGAAGCAGCAGCTTGCCTTCGGACATATTTCCAAATCAGTTGCTTTTTCACTTTGATAATTGGTAAAAAATGAAACTGAGTTGCCTTCAATCCCTTTTAACAATACCATACGTGAATCCGGGCTTCCGCCTTCTTTAACCGTTGAAAGCGTCATGGCGTTGGGTTCCAGCACTTCCGATTCTACTGCCTGACGAATCCATAACCGTATTTGTTCAACCGGTTCAGAAGGTAACTCTTCTTCGAGAAGGCCGCTTTTCGTGTAAGAGCGCCTTAGTTCCGCAATATTCAGTGAAGCCATATCATTATTAATAATCCGGTGTGTTTCCTTTTTTCCATTTGATATTACAGCCTATACTCGGAACCTGGTCTTCAGGAACCTCTTCTCCGGCCAATACCTGATCAGTAGCTTCCCGGAGATCTTTCCCAGTAACCGGTCTATTATTTCCGGGCCGGCTGTCATCAAACTGGCCGCGATATTGAAGTTCCAGATTTTCATCAAACAAATAGAAATCAGGGGTACATGCTGCTTTGTATTTTTTTGCGACCTTCTGGGATTCATCGAAGAGATATGGGAATGGATAACCGAACTGTTCAGCATCCTTTTTCATTTTTTCAGGAGAATCGTCAGGATAATTATCAACATCATTAGAACTTATCGCTACAATCCCTACTCCTTTTGGCAGATAATCCTCAGCATATTGCACCAATGCTTTCTTGATATTTTTAACATACGGGCAGTGATTACAGATAAACATCACAAGGAAAGCCTTATTGCCATTATAGTCACTTAGAGATACTTTTTTCCCGCTAATCACATCCTGCAATGAAAAATCAGGAGCTTTCGTCCCGAGATCAAGCATTGTCGATTCTACAGCAGCCATTGAATATTCATGTTTTATTACAATTTATTGAAAGATAAGGAAGTGATCATACTATTCACACCTTTTAAATCCGTTCAATGTCGAAAACTCAGAACAGGGTCAGCTGATTACCAGATGGCCGTCGGAAATGCTTCGCTGACAATTCTTTCCTCTCCTTGTTCAAGCCTAAGCGGTATACCTGATGATGGAACAGGTCCTGAATCTGTTTCGCATAATGCCCTGATCCCCTGAATCGTTCGCCGAACTCTGACCGGTTCAGTTTTCCATTACGGAAATCGAGGATCCTGTTCAACACTTTACTTTTTCTGTCCGGATAGTGCTGTTCGAGCCATTGAATGAATAAATCTTTCACGCCATAAGGCAATCTCAGAAGTGTATACCCGGCTTCTACAGCACCTGCTTCTGCAGAAGCATCCAGGATGGGAACCATTTCATGATCTGTCAGGCCGGGAATCACCGGGGCAACCATAACACGTACGGGTATCCCATGATCAGATAATATTTTTACAGCTTGCATACGGCGATCAGGACTTGAAGTCCGGGGCTCCATCAATCTGGCTAACTCCCTGTCAAAAGTCGTTATTGAGATGGCAACCCGAACCGCATTTACCTTTGCCAGTTTCTGCAAAAAATCTGTATCACGTGTTACCAGAAAATTCTTTGTGATGATACCTGTCGGTTGATTTGCTTCTGCAAGAACCTCAAGACACCCGCGAGTAATTTCAAGCTTTCTCTCCACCGGCTGATAGGGATCTGTAACCCCACTCATCACAATCGGTTCAGGCTTCCAGAATTTTTTTGACAAAGTAGCCCTTAAGAGATTCGCAGCATCATATTTGACAACGATCTTAGATTCAAAATCAAGACCGGGCGACATACCAAGGAATTCATGGGTAGGCCTGGCATAACAGTAAATACAACCGTGTTCACACCCCCGGTAGGGATTAATACTTTTATTAAAAGGGATATCCGGGCTGTTATTCGTCGATATAATATCCGCCGTATCATCCCGCAAAAATTTCGTATCAGATGATGGCTTTTCACCTGATTCCTCATCCACTTCATAATCCAGGTAGACATCTTCAAACCGGTTTAACGGGTTATCCGAGGAGCCCCTTCCTTTAATCGGCCTCATACTTTTGCACATATTTTATACATATTTTAAGCAAAAGCATGGATAATGGCAACAGAGTTTATCCGGCCCTCAGATTGGTTCAAGTAATGTCTGAACCTGAATCCTGGCAGAAGTTTATTATCATAATACAGGATACAGGTAAGCGATTTTGAAAACAGCTAAAGAGCTGATTCCACACTATCAAGAATGATTTGAAATGATTCTCTTAATAGTTTGGAATCGATGACTAACGGAGGTGCAATTCGAATTAATGTATCGGAGTGCAGAGTCCAGCCCAGGATCAATCCTTGATGAAAAGATTTTTCAACCACTTTTTTCGTGAGCCGGTTTGACTCAAGTTGTAAACCGAGCATGGCCCCTCTTCCTCTTAACTCCACAATACCCTTGCCGTGAAGCATTTCCCTGGCAACCTTCTCAATCTTCACTGCATTTCTTCCAAGGCCTTCAGCCAAAAGGGTTTTTAGATTTGCACATGCTGCAGCACAGCTCACCGGGTGACCACCAAACGTCGTTACATGATTCAATGGCGGATTATATTTAAATACTTTCATGATTTCCGGAGAGGATACAAATGCTCCCATTGGCATCCCTCCGCCCATCGCTTTTGCAAGGCACAGGATATCGGGGATTACATCATATTGTTCGAATGCAAAAAGGGTTCCTGTCCGAAAAAAACCGGTTTGTATTTCATCAAAAATTAAAAGAGTTCCGGTTTCATTACATCGCCGGCGAAGGCTCTTCAGCCAATCAACATCAGCAGGTATCACACCTCCTTCTCCCTGGACCGGTTCCATAATCACAGCTGCTGTTTGATCGGTGATGCTCCCGAGCTGATTCGGTTCATTAAATTCCAGGAATTCAACCCCTGGCAGCAGGGGTTTATATGGATCCCGGTAGATATCCCTTCCGGTCACACTCAACGAGCCATGTGTATCACCGTGATAACTGTTTTTAAATGAGATAAAGCGAGAGCGGCCGGTATGTTTTTTTGCCAGTTTTAAAGCTCCTTCATTTGCCTCAGTGCCACTGTTTACAAAGTAGACCTGGCTAAGAGATTCCGGAAGGTGAGCAGTTAGAAGTTCAGCGAATTCAGATTGTGGTTTCTGAATAAACTCACCAAAGACCATTACATGAAGGTGACGGTCAACCTGATCCTTTATGGCTTTAATTACCGATGGGTGCCTGTGCCCAAGGCTGCTCACTGCAATACCGGAAATTAAATCCACATAGCGTTTTCCATCAGTTGTGTAGAGGTAGCACCCTTCAGCCTGTTCGATTTCAAGCCCTATGGGGCTTTCACTTGTTTGAGCAATATGGCGATAAAAATTTTCCCGTAAATGAGACATAACTTATCAGTGTGTCAGTTTAGGCAGTGTATCATTTAATCAGGAGAGGTAACTATATTAAACTCAAAGCTGCTGGTATAACCAACTTGTAAACTGCATTTCAATTCGCACAGATTACTGTCGTTTTGCCTTCCCTGTTACTCAATGAGCCATTCTTTATCCTTTTTCCCATTCAGGAATCAGCTTCAAAAATTCTTCCTGGATTTCTTCGTTTTTATCATCAGCATACCATTTGTGCAGCCTTTCCACTCCTTCTTTCAGTAAAAGGTCATTCATGTATTTCAGGTCTTTCGCCATTTGCTGTGCTGTATCTGGCCGCGGGCCCCAGGATCCAAGAACTTCATGTGAATCTGCATCCATGCAAATAAGTTTTGGTATAGACCGGCTTCGGCCGTCGGTCAGGAACTGATCCATAATCTCAAGGTTCTCATCTCTCAAAATCAGTTTCAACTCAATTTTTTCAGTTGCCTCTGCCATCTTATTAATTATCGGAAGGTTTTGTGCTACATCGCTACACCACCCTTCAACAAGCACCACCCAGAGGAACTTCCGATTCAGGTTTCTGAGAACCCGTTCCAGAGCAGGTTTCATTTCTGCGTATTTATCATGACGATCCATCCTGTGAAGATTCATTCTTGAATAATGAAGCATCTCCTCAGAATGGTTTTCACCTGTTGTTTTCTCTTTATCCAATAACTTTTCGATAAGTTCCCGGTATTCCTTGTAGGAATAGCTTTTATTTATAATTTCCGGATTTAACAAAATTGTATCCGTAGCAGTCATATATCTATTACCTGTCATCTTTCATTTTCAATACTTCTTTTCGGGCATTCGGACAGAATGAAACTTTTTATTCATCACTCCTCTCCTGCCGTCATATCTTTAATATATAACAAAGCCTTCGTTAAAATTATTCCATTATATTTATTAAAGATGTCTGATCATTAAAGCTGTTACGATGAACAGAACAAATGAACCTGAAACAAGATATTTAATCTTCATTACCTGATTATACTGATCTCTGTCCATACTCAATGTCCGAATCCACCATAATAGTATCAGCCAGACCAGGATACCAATAACTAAAAAAACCATTGAAAGCGGCCGATATAAATAATAGAGCACGAAAGTTATGATGGCAACTCCCAGAATAAAAGTCAGGGCATTAAACCACCTGACACCGTCCAAGCCGTATTCAGAAGCAAATGTGATATCACCGCGTTTTCTGTCATCTGCAATCTGGTATATTTGTGACACCGGGTATAGACTCAGTATCATGAATGCTGTGCCAATTCCCGCGAAGATGATCAATGCGTCCGGCCCTGCACCGGCAGCAAGTGCACCCATAATCAGCGAATTGGTTCCGGTGCTTATCCCGATAGCCAGAAGGCTTAAAAGCGGCCTCCCTTTCCATCTTGCAACAGGAGTCGAGTAGAGCCAAAACAATAAAATACTTAACAGGTAGAATCCTGAATAAAAATATCCTGCTAACAATGCCCATAACAAACCGGCAAACTGCAGGATCAAAGACAGATCACGCATCCACTTTTTCATTTTTGGCGGATTCTGAAGGCCGCCGATCGGACCTTCATCTTTATCATGCCATGAATTAAATACAGTTGCTCCGCCAAATAATAGTACATGTACATTGATAAACTGAAACCAAAAAGTGACCCAGTCAGGTTCGGCTACCAGTAATCCTCCCATCAGGTACCCGCCTGAAAGAATAAAAAACTGGTAGTGAAGGCGAAGGTGAATGAAAAAGTTCAGCATTTTGAAACTGATTATTCCGTCAGACAAGGG
>SLKH01000115.1 GCA_007134665.1 Balneolaceae bacterium | reverse complement strand
CCAATGGCAAGAAGTACATACCAGCGATAAGGTTTAAGGAAAAAATAAAGCCGTCGAATTAAATCTGAATCGACGGCTTTGGATTCTGTTTTATTACTCAAAACTCAGGTCATCATTAAAAACGGTCGAAATCATCAAATGGGGTCCGCGGAGTAATTGGACGTGGTTTTCGTTCTGAGTTGTCATCACGACTATCCTTTTTTCTTCGATAATTATCTGAAGAACGGGAACTTTTACTTTTGTCGCTGTCACTCTTTCTCCGGCTGCTGTAATTGCCTGACCCGGAGCTCTTCCCCTTAAAATTCTTTCTTTTTCGAAATCGTTTCTTTTTTCCACCGGAACTTTTACCCCTCGGCTTCCTATCACCGGAACCTGAAGAATTTCCGTCGATCTCTTTAATATAAACCTTAGGCTGTATGATTCCTTTTTCATGTGCCGGGTCTGTAAAGATTGGCCTGAGCTCTGTGGCCAGCCATGCCGGAAAGAAATCTTTTCTTGCCTCCCTCAGCAATACAAATGGATTTGTATACCGCGCCGAGAAATGGGTAATTACAAGAAGCTTCGTTTGTGCTTCATTTGCTACCCTTGCCGCATCAATAGATGTGGAATGTCCGGTTTCTTCTGCTTTATCTGCAAGATTTTCACTAAATGTTGCTTCATGTAAAAGAATATTGGTATTCATTGCCAATTTCACGGAATTCGGATGATAGCTGGTATCAGTGATGTATGCAAAACTATCTCCCGGACGCGGATGGCCAACGATATCACTGGATTCCACGACAGTTCCGTCATCAAGTTCAACATCTTTGCCTGCCTTAAGATCTTTATACTGCCAATCATCGGTAATGCCCATGGCCTCCGCTTTTTCAGCATTGACTTTTCCAGGTTTATCTTTCTCCTGGAAACGATAACCGAGACAAAATTTATTATGTTTCAAAGGCCGAGCTTCTACATAAAACTCTTCTTCATCGATAACTTTTCCACCTTCAAAATCTTCTTCAATCTCTGCATAATTGACATCATAGGTGAGATCCACCTCTGCAAATTTAAAATTCCATTCAACGTATTTTTTGATCCCTTTGGGGCCAACGATTGTCAGTGTTTTATCCCGTCTTTGAAGCTGCAATGTTGAAAGCAAACCGATTAATCCGGAATAGTGATCGACGTCAAAATGAGTGATAAATATAAAATCGACTTTTGAGCGTTTAAGCCCGGCTTGTAACATTCTCATCTGTGTATTTTCACCGCAATCGAAAAGACAAATTGTGCCCTCCCTCCACAGTGCCACAGATGGCAAATGACGTGTTGCCGTGGGTGTTGCTGATGCTACACCTAAAGGTACTATAATCATTGTAATCTCCCGTAATGTTTGTTGTCAGGGGGTTTACCGGTCAGGTAAACATCACCCTCGGGTTATATGTTTATATTTCTGCCAGTTCTTCTTCCAGCAGTTGTTTTCTGTACATATTTGCGTATTGTCCTTCTTTAGCCAATAAATCTTTATGAGAACCTTTTTCAATTAAACAACCTTCGTCAATATAAAAAATTATATCGGCGTTTTTAATGGATGATATTCTGTGGCTGATCATGATCGTTGTCCGCCCCTTTAAATCCTGTCTTAAGTGCTGCAGTATTACATCTTCTGTTTTTGTATCAACTGCACTGAGTGAGTCATCGAGTATTAAAATACCGGGGTTTTTAATTAGAGCCCTTGCAATCGCTGTTCTTTGTTTTTGGCCACCTGAGAGTGTGATACCCCTTTCACCTACCATAGTCTCAAATTTTTTCTCAAAATCCAAAATATTCTCTAATAATTGAGCTTTTTCCGCTGCTTGCTCAATTTCTGCCCTGCTGGCATCTTCTACCCCAAATGCTATGTTTTCTTCAACAGTAGTTGAAAACAAGAATGTATCCTGTGGAACAAAGCCAATTTTTTTCCTGAGCACTTCGGTCGGCCAGTGTTTGATATTAACATCATCGATAAAAATGTCACCTTTATTTGGATCAAATAGCCGGGGTATCAATTGCACAAGTGTTGTTTTACCTGATCCTGTCCGGCCAACTATTGCAACATTTTGTCCTTCTTGGATTGTAAATGTAATATTTTTTAAGGCCAGTTCATCTGTGCCCGGGTATCTGAAACTTACATTTCTGAATTCGATTTTCCCCTTGATTTCTGTTAATGAATTGTCTGTTTCTATATCATCCTGAATCTTAATGTTTTCTTCAAGTACTTCATTAATCCTTTCCCAGGATGCTATTGATTTCTGAAAACGGTTAACTGTATATCCAAGTGAAGCAACCGGCCATGTAAGATATGCTACGTAAATTACAAACTCAGCGATATTACCAACGGTAATGAGCCCTTCAATCACCATAATACCACCCTGCCAGATTACAATGATTACAGAAACACCAATCAGCAAGTTAAGCATCGGATGAAACATCGATTCCACCATGTCGAGCCTTAACTTCTTTTTTCTGTACGATTCACTTTCTTTTTCAAATCGTTGTTTCTCATATTCTTCCCGGTTATAAGCTTTTATTAGCCGTATCGAACTGAATGCTTCGTTAGCCCGTCCTGCAATATTGGAATACTGTTCCTGGATAATCGTTTGATATTTATGAATGTAGCCACTCACCCAATAGGCAAAAGCTGAAAGAAATGGCAATGGTAATAGAGCCCAGAGGGTCAGTTGCGGATTAACGATGATCATCATTGCAATGATAAAACCGGCCCGTGTAATCGTGTTGATGGTGTACATGTAAACCGGCCCAAAATACTCTCTGACTTTTGAAACATCTTCAGTTGCACGTACATAAATTTCACCCGTTTTATGCTCGGCAAAATAACGCTGTGGCAATTCAAGCAACTTTGCGAGTATATCATTTCTGATATCAAATTCGATTTTACGGGAACTTACGATGAGGGTCTGCCGTGTGGCGAAAAGTAAAAGCCCATATAAAAGTACAGTTCCAATCAGTAACAATGAATTGTAAGCAAGTATGGTACCGGCTTCAGAACTGAACAGTACATCAAAGACAGAAGTATAAACAGATTGATATTCCTCTCCCAATGCTTCGACTTCATCCATTGTTCTTCTGATCAGAACCGGTATCCAGATCAGAAAGAAATTAGAAGCCGTCAGGAAAACCGATCCCAGGATAATAGACCCGAGATATTTCCGGAAATATTTATTGAGTTTCGATAGGTTTTTCAAAATGTCTCCATGAATCGATCAAAGACCAAAACGACTTCTGACAATTATCCATTCACAATTTATCACACTGTGTTATTTTTCGGTCAGTCATTAAATTTATTAATCCAGTGTCGTGCAAGTTTGAATCCGGAACAGTAAGCATCATCAACTGTATTACCATTAAAATAATCGCCAACTAACGCGAGCGGTGCATCGAGAGATTCGATTTCCATGTATGGGCGGGCTATTGGATTTCTTGTCTGTGCATATCTCCAGTAATGGATCTGGTTCCAGGCCGGTGTTGCAGCCCAGCTACCGGCAATCGTGGATAACCGGTCAAGCAATAATTCCATCAGCTCCTCTTTGACCGTTTCCCGGTTTTGTGTGGCAAATTTTGAAGTTGACTGTACTACGATATAAGTATCCTGTTTACTGCCTCTTTTCGAACTCTCATTTGATATGGTCTTGATCATATCATCTTCACAGGTAATCAGATCCCACTCAGGAATTTCAGTATTAGGATACCCGGCCATTAAAGTAACAGATGAATCATATTCCACTTCATCAATTTCTCGTATCAACGTCAGAGTGCTTACCTCATCCTGACAAGTCTGAATAATACCGTATGCCTGTGCAGCCGGGGTTGCCACAATAACTGCATCAGCTTCAAATGTGTTAAAATCTGTAAGGTTCACCATCCAGGAGCGCTTTTTTCTGCGATTATCGCCAAAAAAGGTAAGCCCTCCTGCCCTGGTCTCTGACATGACATCAACCCATCTGGCAAGATATTTACCTATTCGATTCATTCCATCTATCGCAATATATTTAATCTTTTCAGTAGAGTTCGGCCTTGTATCAAGGAGTTGAACTCCATCATATTGCCAGTTGGTATCATCCCATATTTTCACCAGTTTTTTATCAAGAAGTTCAGAAACAAAACCGCTGAATTCGGGTGATTTTGTAGTAAAATAGGGTGTACCATGATCCAGTTTATATTCAAGATTATCTCCGGTATATCTGGTAGCAAGCCTTCCGCCAAGTCCTCTGCTTTTCTCGATGACAGTCACATCATGCCCGGCTTTAGCCAGTTCCCTGCCAGCCGTCAACCCGGCAATACCGGCTCCAATTATTGCAATCCTCATAAGTTCAAATTCTGTTAGTTATTTGATTTAAAATAAATTTTTATTGAGTAATAAATCGATCAGATGGTATAAATCGTAACTCTCGGTTTGCAAGCATGTTTATCGAGTAAAGCCGGCCAGTAGGCAACTATTTCACTGCTTTTGGGCCGTCCTCCTGCAAATCCGGTCACACCTGAAGGACCGGTCAGTATCAATGGAGCGATCTCTTTTCCAAACCGGTCAAGCTCATCTCTGTTTTTACCCCTTACTGATATTCTTAATTCAACTTCATTCAGGCTATCAAAATCTCCGTTAAGCCGGCCACTGTTTTCATCACAAGCATTAAGCCCTATTAGCTCAGTTCTGAAATCATCAAATTTTATACCGAGATTGTCAGCCCTTTTCTTTAAAATATCAGATGCAGCAAGAGCTTTTTTGACAGCATCGGGCCAGCAGTAAACGAGTGATGATGTAATTTTATATCCATCGTTATAACTCGCGGAAATTTTATATGTTTCAGTTTCAGGCCGGCCTTGAATTCCAGAAACCTGTACTTTGTTGGCATCAATTTCCCGGAGCCGGACTGATTTAAAATCAGCTATTACATCCGGGGTGATATATTCTGACGGATTACCTATTTCATAAAGCAACTGTTCTTTAACCGTCATTTCATTGATTAATCCGCCGCTGTTATCATGTTTTGTTACATTGAACGTGGCATCGGGGAAGGCTTCGATAATAGGAAATCCGATTTCAGCAAGATTATCCACGTTTTCCCAGTCAGTAAAATTTCCGCCTGAAACCTGTCCGCCACACTCGATAATATGTCCGGCAATTGTCCCTGCAGCCAGTTTATCATAATCATCAAAGGCCCATCCGAATTCATGGATCATCGGCCCTAATGTCAAACCTGTATCAGTTACCCGTCCGGTAATAACGATATCTGCTCCCTGTTTAAGAGCTTCAACAACAGGTACTGCTCCAAAATATACATTTGCACTTAACAAATGATCCTTTACTGTCGAGATCGGTTCACCAGTCTCCATATTCAATAGCTGGTGACCCTCTTCTGTCAAATCATCGAGTTCATTAAGAATATCATCGCCATCAACGACAGCAATAGTCAGGCCATCTGTCCCATGTTTACGCGCAGAGTCAAGAATTGCATCCTTACATGCATCCGGATTAACTCCTCCTGCATTTGAAACTACCCTGATACCTTTATCCTTGATCTCCGGCAACATTTCATCAATCATTTCAACAAAATCACGGGCATACCCATAGGCCGGATTACGCATTCGCTGTTTCTGCATGATCGACATTGTAACTTCAGCGAGGTAATCCATCACCAGATAATCGATATCACCATTTCTTATCTGATTGACCGGAGCCTGAGGCAAATCCCCCCAAAATCCCTGGCCTGAAGCAATGCGTAATTGTTGTTTCAACTGATGATGATTTTAATTACAGATTCCAGATGCCAAATTAATCCCTTGGTTCAATTCGATAGATGCCACCATCACTGTGATCTGTAGCAACATAGATGTACCCATCGGGTCCTTCTCTGACATCCCGGATTCGACCTATTTCACTATGCAAGAGTTCTTCTTCATGAATCACAATATAATCTTCAATCACGAGACGCCGTATGCGTTCACCTCTCAGGCCTCCCGCAAGAAGATTTCCCTCCCAATTCGGAAACTGGTCGGATGTAATCAGTGCAAGGCCTGAGGGTGCGTGCGTGGGTAGCAATTCATATATAGGGTCTACCATTCCTTCAATCTGTCGCGCTTCGGTACCATTATGGAACTGCCATTCATCACCATAACTCCGTCCAAGACTGGCTGTTGGCCAACCGTAGTTATTTGTAGCTTCAATCAGGTTTAGTTCATCTCCGCCACGCGGTCCGTGTTCGGTTCCCCATATATCACCGGTTTCGGGGTCGACAACCAGACCCTGAATATTCCTATGTCCATAGGAAAATATTTCCGGAAGCACTCCATCCTGCCCGATATATGGATTGTCCTCCGGCACAGATCCATCATCATTTAATCTAAGCAATTTACCTGCGTGATCACCGAGATCCTGAGCTCTTGGTGGATCTGCTCCCCTGTCTCCGATACTTACAAACATTTTTCCGTCATTAGCCCATGCAATTCTTGATCCATAGTGCCGGCCGGGAGAAGAATATCTGTCCTGAACAAAAATTTCTTCCAGATTCACCAAACTAAATCCATCAAGTTGTGCCCTGGCAACTGCGGTTGCGGTGTTATCACCGTCATTTGGTTTGGAATAGGTCAGGTAGATCCATCCGTTTTCTTCATAATCCGGATGAATGGAGACATCCATCATCCCGCCCTGATTTTGAGCCTGAACTTCAGGAACACCACTAACTTCTGCGACCTCACCGTTTTCGATGATATTCAACCTGCCGGGCCTTTCCGTAACAAGCATGCGGCCGTCAGGTAAAAAAGCTATAGCCCATGGATTTTCAAGGCCACCGACCACCTTGGTTAACCTGATCGTTTCATACTCTGTGTTTAGATCCCTGGGTTCAAATTCCCTTTCATCTACCGGTTCTTCACTTTCCGGAGAAGCACACCCGGTTACAATTAAAACCAGCAATAAAGCAGACAATAGAATAACCAACCTTTTCATAATCATTGTATTTATTTACAGTTATTAAAGTTCTTTTGAAATGACGTGCATAATTTAGGTGAATCCTTGGGTCATCTCAACTCAATAACAAGAATTATTATTAATACATGCCGTTTTTTAACATGAAACAGGATTTATCCAAAAAAAAAGCCGTGTTGTTATAAGAACACGGCTTTTTATTAGCGGTCTATTTCCCGCGGAAGGTTATTTCTTTCTTACAAGAGCAACTACAAGTCCGATAATAACTGCGACACTAATCAAAAAGAGAATCAGCATCAGGTTAGACGTTGGTATTGCCGCCTGGTTCCAGTCATCCAGTTGCGAATCAATACTCGCCAGTTGTGAATAGCTGAGAACTTCACTTGCCATAAGTGTTTCTCCCCAATTTGCTTTCACTGTGTTGTTCCAGAAATTGGAGAAGTTCTGAAATCTTTCAAGATCTTCTTCACTGTTCTGATCACGGCTTGTTTGGGTCGCATCATTTACATACGATTGCAAGGCATTATTAAATCCACTTGCATTTGTGAAATTGTCAAGTTCTATTCCATTTTGAGAAAATGCATTAGAAATTGCTCCCCAGAGCCTGTTATCTATTGCTGAATTCCAGTTAGCAAGCAGGTCACGAACTTCCTGGTATGCCTGAACAGGCTCTTCTGCATCAAATATTTGTGTCAGCCTTTCACCGATATTATCCCATAACCGGGTGAAGTAGTTGTGCTGTGCCTTCATACTCAGGTATTCAGGAGCAGAAAGGTCAGTCTGCTGATTCGCATAGTTTACATACTCACCAAGAATCGTTCTTACGAGGTCAACCGGGTTTTCTTCGAGTCGTTCTGCAGCTTGTGCAATTTCGGCAGCTGTTGAAGCATCCACACTTTCATAACGGCTAAGCAGATCTTCAAGAAATTCACCGACAAAACGGTCTCTTTCTTCAACATTTTCTCTGTACTGGCGCACGAGATTTGAGAGTCTTCTTTCATTTGCCTGTGAATCACGAATTTCCCGCTGGAGAGCTTCAGCCCGCTCATCCATTTCAGAAAGTTGTCCCCGAAAATCATCAAGATCGGTGCTAAGATTTTCAACCCGCTCGTTCAGCTCTTCGATCGTGGCGATGTTTTGTTGTGCAGCACTAAAACGTGATCGAAGATCATCAATTCGCGACTGATAAGAATCCGGATAAATAGCTGCATTGATGAGATCTGAATGACCTCTGTAATCGGATTCAAGTTCATCGATCCTATCAGAAATATCTTCCAGGTCTGTAGTTGAAACGGCATTGTCAATCCAGTCTGCAAGCTGACTATATTCAGCTCTGAACTCTTGCTGTATTTCATAATCTGATTGCTGAGCTTCTACTGATGTATAAGAAACTGCAATCAACAGCATTGCAAAAAACGTACTAAGTGATTTTTTCATATAATTTTCCATGGTTTGCCTCCTAAATCCTACCTTCTTCATTTACCTGGTAAGTATTTCCAGTCGCACGATCCACAACTTCAATATGATCGCCCCGCTGGTTCAAAGCAGGCTGGCCAAGGCCGTTTTCAGTGATTTCAATTTTTCTTTTCAATTTCAGTTCACTTTCAGCAGGTTCAAAGACATAGACATTGCTGAAACCTGCAGCTGTAACAAAATAGTAGCCCTTATTATTTCTGATCAGTCGTATTTGATCAGCGGAGTCAACGTTTTCTTCTTCAAGTATGGGTGCAACGCTGAATGAGATTGCATACCGCTCGTCTGTCGCAATGTTGTCAGCATCCGGAGAGATGACACTCTCAATCGGTTGTGCATAATCAACATTCGAGATAACAAGCGATGGGCCGCAGGCCGAAACGCTTATCATTAGCGCAACACTTATAAAAAGTGTCAGTAGTTTTGATTTTGCCATGGTGTTAATGGTTGTGAGTGTTTGTAGTTCAAGTGTTTAGAATATCGTAGAGGTAGATTTATGAATACATCTTAATTTATAAAAACTTTTATACCCGGAAACAAGATTTAATGCCGTTTGTCCATTCTATTCAGATCTCTTTGACTGATAATAAACAGTAGTTCTTTTGAATTAGCTGATGCAGGTTCCGAATTTGTTTAAAATTAAATAATGTAAGCTTCAATCCCCAAATATCTATTCTAAATTATTTATTAATCGTTTGCATGGAAAATCAGGCAAACAGGGTTAACTTATTTAACTTTTGTTAGTCAAATTTGAACCCTAAACATAACATTTTTTATTAAATGTTTAATAGAAAAGAACATTTTCAGATAAATTTTCATACAAAATTCATGTATGAATCCCTGAAT
>SLKH01000159.1 GCA_007134665.1 Balneolaceae bacterium | reverse complement strand
CTGATTTACCAAGGGAGCATTTTTATCTTGACCCGAACCTTGAAAACGATTGGGAAGACTGGGCAATATTTACAAGAGCTGAAATCAGTGCGGTACAGCCGCTTTTTGCATGGGGAGCGATTAACAGTGCTATCAATGCAGCCGAATATGGAGCTCAGGCAGCAAAAAAAGAGTTTGAAGCAAGACAGAAAGGTGTTGAACTGATGTTGTATGAACTCTATTACAGCTATCTGCTGGCGATGGAAGTCGAGCGGATCTTGATTGATGCCGAATCGACAGTAAATCAGATTGGCAGGGAACTTGATCGAATGCAGGAAGAGAATGATCCCGATCTGCGTGAAAGGGATATTTTTGAATATGAGATATTCATATCGGAATTTGAAATACAAAAAATTGAAGTTCAACAAAGTATAGCACGCATTCAGCGTATCTGGAACTATGCGATGGGCGATCCAACCGTTGTATATGAACCGATGGAAGAATTTCTTGATCCGGTACCATTTGATATTGAACCGTTTGATTTTTACCAGGCCCGGGCAATGGATTTAAGGCCTGAATTACAGGGCGTTGAGGCAGGGGTTGAAGCCTATAAACATTCTGTAGAAGCAATTAAATCACAAAATCTGCCATCATTATATCTCGGACTTACAGCGAGTTATGCAAATACTCCAAACCGTCCGCGCCAGAGCAATCCGTTTATCATTAACAACAGTAACTTTGCAACGGCAGCCGTCGGATTTGGAATCAGGCAGAACCTGAATTTTTCATCAATCCGTAACCGGGTGGAACGGGAACGTATAGAGTATAACCGGGTTAAAGATTTGAGAAATGCCCTGTCTGACGGCATCATGCTTGAGTTGAATGAACAGTATATGGAAGCTGTTATTGCTGAAACCAGGGTGCAACAGCTTGAGAATGCACTGAGAACCACAAGAAATTGGGTCCGGCATGAACAACTGAATTATGACTATGGTTTTGGCGATGTGGAGGATTTGGTCGATTCTGTAAGAAAAGAACTTGAATTACGTGTAGAGTTGACACAAAGTATATTTGAAATGAATAAAAAAGTAGCAGCTCTATTTCATGCATCCGGATTGCCCATTACTAACCTGAGTTTAAACTAATATTGACATGAGCAGAATTCTCTTATTATTTACAATTTTTGCATTTATCAGTTCCGGGTTCACTACGGAACAAGCAAGTCAGAATGAAGCTGATGAAATTCGGACTCTTCTTGAATCCAGAGATGATGAAATCAAGGAATTGCTCGGGCCGGAAGATACCGAATATACACAGGATCAGCGCGACCGGCTGCGAAGTATGATTAATGATATCATCGATTTTGAATCGTTGGCAGCCTATGCACTTGGGAGTACTTTTGATGAAATCAGTGAAGATGAACGTGAAGAATTTATCTCACTTTTCGCAACGATTATCAGGGATCAGTCGCTCAACAGGCTCGATATCTACCGGGCAGAGGTTAGCTACGAAGAGATCGAAGTTGAGAACGGGAGTGCCAGGGTATCTACCATTGCCAGGCTTGAGAATGTTCGAACACCGGTGGATTATGCGATGAAAAAAGAAAATGATGAATGGGTAATTACGGATATGATTATCGATGAAGTCTCGACGGCCGAGTCATATAACAGGCAATTCCAAAGTATTATCCGGCAACGCGGTTTTGAGGCCCTGCTTGAGAGTTTGCGCAGACGTGCTGCAAGAACTTAAATTGGAACATGAATAATAAATCAGAGGAGATTTCCGGGGAAGGCTACATATATACATCTTATGGCAAGCCAGAATATGTCAAACACGCCGTTGCCAGTACGGTAACCCTGAGGCGTTACGACAGTAAACGCCCGGTGGCACTTATTTGCACCCGGGAGCATATTGATTACCTGGTAAAACATAATCAGGAGAAATTATTTGACAAGCTTGTACCCCTGAGAGAAGAACATGCATCTATTACCGGTTTTAAACACAATGTTCATCTCTATATGCCTTTTGAGAAAAATCTCTATCTGGACAGTGACATTGTCTGGTGTAAAGACCCGGATCCCCTCTGGACGTCATTATCTGTTCATCCATTTACTATTACCGGGATACAGACCTCCGACAATTTTTTTGGAGGCCCGAAACATATTGGAGTATTGAAAGATATACTGTTAAAGCGGCGTCAGCGCACCCTCAATAGGTTTGATTTAACATATTTGAGCCGTGTTCAGACAGGTATGATCTATGCTAAGGAAGAATTAGTTACCAGAGAAGTATGTGAACTTGCCGCCTCATTTCTTCAAAGAATCGATGAAACTCATTTCCAGAGCAGACTGAAAGAGAAGGGGCGCTCAGAAGAATCATGTGAATGGAGTATGGCAATGGCAATGTCTAAACTAAACCTGCCGATATACCCCTGGCTGCAGGGACACACCAGTCCGCAGCTCGATTTCATTGAAAGCTATACAGATTATGACTCCGACTTTCATAACGTGAAATGTACATATTACAGTGATCAGTTAGTTTATAATTTCAGGGGGTTAAAAATTGACTGGCTCAGAAAACTACTTATAAAAACTTTTTCATTGATCCCGGGTAAGGGAGATTACCTGATTACAACACCATATTGCCTTCATTTTGGTTGGCTCCACCAAAAACAACCCTTTCTGGAATTTTCTGATAGGACGTGGGAGCGGTTGACACGGGAATCTTCATCGGATGAATTCCCTTCATCCGATGAATAAAAGGCCCCGGACTTGTTGAATTCAGATAGTTTCATGAAATTTGCGGTTATATTATTAAACCCTAAATTGTCATTGAAACAATGATCCCGATGCAATCGTCGGCACCGAACGTTCGGTGCAAAAAAGGTCTAACGACTTTTTTGGGTTAAATCTGAATAGACTAACAACATGATTCGAAAAGCAGTAAAGATACTTTACACCGTACTGGCGATTTATGCAGTACTGGTTGCAACTCATCTTGGGGAGTTTTGGCCGTTTTCTATTTACCCGATGTTCTCTCAGGCCGGCAATGAGTGGTCGAGGTCTCTGGTTCATGAAGTTGGTCCCGATTATAAAGTGACAGACTGGAATACACTTTTATCGGATGAACTTCCCGGTGATGTATTTGCACTCGATAACATTGGCTTCAATCAAAACGACCTGGCCAACCTGATATCCAAAAATGAAGATTGGTCTCCACGCAGAATGCAGAGTATCCGACATTTTTTTGGTGATTATCTCGATGAAAATGGATTTGTGGTTTACAGGGTGAGAGGTAAATATGCTGAAGAAGATTCACACGAGGTGATCATTGAATTTACACCGTATTTTTATCTGTTTCCGGATACAACCATACTGAATCCAAAATTAGAGAATTGATGAAATTTAAATCATTTTACTCTCATCTTTTTCAATTCAACCGGGAGGAGACAAGAGGGGATTTTATCCTGATTAAATTTCTTGAATTTGTCATGTTGTTCCAGGTATTAATGTATGCCTGGAGATGGGCCGGTTATATGCCGCTTTTAAGTGAAGTGATCCTTCCGCTCGGGATTGCAAATTATTTGGATGTCACCTTCATGTTTCAGTCAGGATTTGCATATGCAAATGCTGCCATCATTTCGATTTTCATGCTGATCGGTTTTCTCGATAAATGGAGGTTCTCATATATCATTGCACTACTTTTCTTCCATCTTCACTATGTATCAAGGTACTCGCAGGGCGAAATTTCACACGGTTCAAATCTTACAGCAATGGTACTGCTCTCATTCGCACTGGCGGCTATTTTTTTCCAGGATAAATCGGTGCGACGAAAAATATCATTTGGCTTCGTAATCTTTTTTGCGGGACTGGGGTATGTGTCTGCTGCCATGAGTAAGCTTATCGGAGGTGGAATATTCTGGTCAGATGGAGCTCACATGTATTTGTGGATGGGTGAACGCTCAATCGACAGGTTGTCGCAGGATGGTTTTTTTGAATTCAACCTTCTTCAACAACTGATGTTTGAGCACTATTGGCTCTCAACTCTGATATTGACATTCGGGCTTCTGGTGGAACTGTCAGGTTTCCTGCTCTGGTTTAAAAAGACCAGGTGGATCCAGGCTACTCTGTTGATCGGCATGCATGTTGGTATATTAGTCACAATGAATATTTATTTTGGCCCGTATATCTATATCCTCCTGATTATCGGATTTCCATGGAACGACTGGATCAATCGTGTACTGGAAAAGAAGCCCCACTCTGAATTGAATACCCTGATAGACAGGCGTCTCTACGCCTGATACAATCTTGTCAATCAACTTTCTTTTGGAATTCTTCAATTTCGCTTTCCTCCACTTCAGGGACCACGGAACTTCGTTTTACAATATGTGCGATACCGAATGATAGAAAGCCGAACAGTTTGCCCAGTGCAGCCCTTGCAACCATTAATCCGGCAATTTCACTCTGCGACATCATTAACCCTTCAGCAAGTCCGATACTCATACCTACAAAGATGAGGTCTCTGTTTGGAAGAAAAGGGATTCTCGACAGTATAATTTCAACTGAAATAAGGGTAAACCAGACATAAAGCGGTGCATCAGGTATCACAACATAATACATAAGTACATTCATTGTGTGCAGAAGAGTCAGCCGGAACATCTGAATTCCGAAAATCTGGTAAGCTTTCTTCAGAGGCATTGTTATAACAAACTGCCTGAATTTGATGAACAGGAAAGCAATCAGAATTGTAATCACAATACCACCCCAGAAATAGGCCTGGTTTTGATCCACGATCCATTCAAGAATCCTGATTTGCCCGGTAAAGAAAAATACTGAAAGGAGTGTAAAAGCAACGATTGTAGAGGCGATAGACGAGATAATATTATTATCCTTGATAATCATGAAAATTTCACGATTTTCAAGAGATAAATTTTTTCGTGCCCACATATAAAAATACACTTCCCCGGAATACCCAAGCAGATCGGTGTTATATACTCTTTTCAATAAAAAAACAGGGATCGACCGTAATGATCTGAATGCCCATGTAACCCTGTAGATCAATACTTCGAAAAGGGGAAGCTGAAAATACATCAGCACAAATAACAGGTAAAAGAGTGGTTGTGTGGGCAAATCTCTCAAAACACTTCCCCACCCGATTTCGGTCAGTTGATAAATAAGCCAAATAAGTATTGCCAGTAAAAAAAAGCGCTGAAACCAGGTCAATACCTTCTTGCCGAAGGGAGTTCTGAAGAATAACCTGGTTCTCTGGAGAAATCTCCGAAAGTTCATGTTTTAGAGCTTACTTCAATACGTTATTTTTGAGCGCTAAATATAAAGTAAAAATACACGGATTCCTTTTGCATGAGATTATTGATGATTACACAGGATTTTCCTCCTGAAACCGGTGGCATTCAGACTTATTCCATGTCTCATGCAAAAAACCTTGCCGGATATTGCGATTGGTTCGGTGTTATCTGTCCGGATAAACCCAATGCATCAAAAACAGACAAAAATCTCGATTTCGATATCAAAAGGCTTAAAGCAAGAAATGACCTTTTGATATTCTCACTTCTGACTAAATTAAACGGAATACTCGAACAGCGTCAGGTTGATGCTACATTTCATTCTCAGTGGCAAACTGCAGCAGCCGGTATCCGGGCCCGCGAAAAAGGGCTGATCAAAAAAGTATTTGTTGCCGCACATATCAGGGAGCTTTTATTTAACCCTTTTGAATCATACCCGGTATTAAGTGGCATATTCCGCCGGTACAGAGATCGTACACTGATGGAAGTAGATCACTTCTACCCGGTAAGTGAGTATACAGCCGGGGTTCTAAAAAAGTTAGGGATTCAGGAATCCAGGATTACAGTTATAATCAATGGCACTGATCCAGAACAATTTTTTCCGGTTAATTCTGTACCCCTTCGTAAAAAATTGGGGCTGGAAAAGAAAAAAGTTTTGCTCACGATTACCCGGCTGGTTGAACGCAAAGGAATTGATACTGTACTTGCATCACTCCCAAGAGTTTTAAGCCACATTCCGGATGTTCATTATTTAATCATTGGAGATGGAGATGACAGATTAAGACTCCAAAAACTCGTCAAATACCATCAGCTTGAAAGTAAGGTTACGTTTACCGGGCGGGTTCCTTATGACGAATTGAATGATTTTTATAATGCAGCCGATCTGTTTGTAATGCCTTCAAAAACACAAATTCCTGATGTAGAAGGTTTCGGTATCGTGTTTCTTGAAGCGAATGCATGTGGCCTGCCGGTGATCGGATCTGATTCAGGTGGTATTCCATCAGCGATACGGGATGGTGTTACCGGGTATATCGTACCGGAAGCAAATCATGAAAAGCTGGCTGAAAAAATCATCGAACTGTTTAATAATCCGAAAGGGTTAAAACAACTTGGCCTTCAAGGGAGGGAATGGGTAACCAAAGAAGCAAACTGGAGCCGGCTGAGCAGGAAACTATTCGATGATATGAACGTACGATTGTTAAATCGGGTTCGTTAAATCAACACTAACTGCAGACACATCCGCATCTTATAAAGAAGTTAGCCCGGCTCTATTACTAAGCTAAAAATAATAAAACTCTGAAAAGTGCAATTTTCGATTTAAACTGAATGTAAAATCTATCATTTTTTCCACTTGGCAGTAATCAGGAGGCAATTGCAGGTCAAGTTTTACCATAATAATTGTTATCATTGAGGCTTGTCGGAGATTGTTTATCATTTATTTATGCAAAAGCTACTGTTCGCATTACGACCACTTGTTGAGTTAAACTACAGACATCCCATTGCTGTTTTATCCATAGCAGTTTTACTCGCTGTGGTAGCCGGTTATTACGCTTTAAATTTAAAAGTAGATACCGATATTGCCAGCCTGTTACCTGATTCCAATCAGCACGTACAGGCATTAAAACAGTTGCAGGAAACCGTAGGTGGTGAAACGGTCATGCAGGTTGCAATCCGATCCTCGAGTTTTGAAGCCAATAGGAGATTTGCTGAAGATCTGATCGAACGAAGCCTTCAACTCTACGATAGCCGGCGGGATGAGCCGTTTATTAACCGTGCAGAGTTCAGAAGGGACACCGAAGTGTTACAGGATAATGCACTCTACCTGGCTACCGAGCCGGAACTACTCGAAATTATCGGGTATCTGGAAGATGAAATTGAAAAAGCCCGGCAGGAAGCAAACCCGTTTTTCGTTGATTTTTCTGATGAATTTGATGATGAAGAGGAAGAGGAACGGGACCTTGAACAGTTTCAGCAGCTTTATGATGAGATGATTCCTTCGGAGTATCCGGTGAATGCCGACAGTACCCTCATGATGGTGCAGATGTTTCCATCCGGGTCACAGAGTGATATCGGTTACCTGGAGGATCTGTTTGAAGTGTATGACGAACTGATTCATTCTATGAATCCGGTATCTTATCATCCCGATATGGAAGTTCAGTTTGGCGGCCGTCTGAAACGCCATCTGGATGAACTCGAATCAATTATGAATGATGTTTTCAGTAGTTTTGCGACCGGGATTTCTGGGGTGATCCTGCTCGTTATGCTTTATTTCTTTTTGAAAAAATATCTGAACTATAGAAAAGGAAGAATTGAGCATCAGCAATACAGCTTTTGGGGTCATCTCCTTCGTGCTCCTGTTCCGATTATTGTCATCGGTTTGCCCCTGCTTATTAGTTTGAGCTGGACATTTGGAATTACCTATGCTGTTCTGGGAACACTCAATACAATGACATCCGTACTATTTGTTATCCTGTTTGGATTGGGGATCGACTATGGAATTCATTACTACGCCAGATATATCGAAATGAGATCGGATGGCCAGGAAATACTTGCTGCCCTTTTGAATGCCTATGAACGAACCGGTGCTGCCATCATCGTAAGTGCCGTTACCACTGCTTCAGCTTTGTATGTGTTGATTTTTGCTGATTTCAGAGGATTTTCTGAATTTGGATTTATAGCAGGTACAGGTATTCTGCTGGCCCTCTTCAGTATGCTTTTTATTCTTCCGTCTCTCCTTGTAATTTTTGAAAGAAAGAACTGGATGCTTCTGACTGAAAGATCGGAAGAGAATGGCAGAAGAGCCTTGATTAAAAGATATCCCTTTTCCACAGTGATTGTGTCTGTGAGTCTGCTGATCACCGCAATCGTGTTGTTTCAGGTTAATAATCTGGAGTTCGAATATGAGTTTGGGAAACTGGAACCGGAGTTTCCTGAATATGAAGCATTCCGGGATTTTTCCCGCGGGGTCGATGAATCACAGCGTCGAAATCCTGCCTATATTATTGCTGATACGGATGAAGATGTTTTTGAAATCGTTGATATCATCCGTAAAAGAAAACAGGATAACCCTGAGAGTATGGTCAGGGAGGTAGAAGCCCTTCAGGAGCGATTTCCGCCATTCGAGGAAATGGCTCAAACCAAACTGGCTCACATCAGTGAAATCCGAAGATTATTGCAAAATACCTTCATTGTTGATCAGGAAGATGAAAACCTTGATTTACTGAGGCGGGCATCACAGACTACCGAACCACTGCAACTGGAACAAATACCCGATTTTCTGCTAAACCGCTTTCTGACCCGGGATGGTGAATTGGGCCGGTTTATCATTATCTATCCGTCTGAAGGTTTATCGGATGGCCGCAGATCGATCGCTTTTAAAAATGAGATCGGGGAAATAGAGCTGGAAAGCGGTAAAGTATATCATGCCAGCAGCACATCTATTGTTGCTGCCGAAATGCTGGATTTAATGATTGCTGAAAGCCCGTATATGGTAATTGCTACTTTTTTAATCGTTTTCTTCTTTATGATCTATTCGTTCCGGTCTTTTCGGTGGGCAATGATGGCAATGATACCTCTTGTTATAGGATTTATATTCCTGTTTGGTATTATGCTTCTGTTTGGTTTGAAATTTAATTTCTACAACCTGGTAGTATTACCGGCAATACTTGGAATTGGCTGTGATAACGGTGTACATATTGCACACAGGTACAGGGATGAAGGAAAGAATAGTATGTGGGATGTTTTGTCAAGTACCGGACAACATATTACCGTTGGTTCGTTGACTACAATGACAGGTTTTGCAGGACTGCTCTTTACTGTACACCCGGGTTTGCAATCCATTGGAGTTATGGCTGTTGTTGGTATAGGAATGACACTTTTTACTGCCCTTACATTCCTGCCGGCAATGGTTCAATTACTTGAAGATAAAGACTGGATTCGATTTTAAATGTGGAGTTAGTGGCCAGGACCCGAAGGTTGAAAATTGAATTTTTCATATCGGAATTCATTTGATTACCAAGACTGAAATAATTGTTTTTCGAAAAGTTGATTATAGTGAATCGAGCACTATCG
>SLKH01000242.1 GCA_007134665.1 Balneolaceae bacterium | reverse complement strand
TATGTCCGGCTACTTGGATAAAGATAAATTTAAACGTTTTTGGCAAAGGGTTTTTGAATTGATCTGGAAAAAAGATCTCTTCTTTAATGCGTCAGCAATCACGTTCAACCTGTTCATTTGTGCGGTACCTTTTACCCTGATTCTAATTTCTATATTAGGATTTATTCTTTCTATAGACGCTGCGTTTAATGAAGTTGTTCGTTACGGGCGCGAGCTTTTGCCAAGTTTTACATTTGAAACACAAAGTGGTGATGTTGTGGAAGGGGCTGTAACTCTTGAAAGGCTGATCATGCCACTTGTCAGCGGCAGGCGCCTCTTCGGTATTATCGGTATGGTAATCCTTGTTTTTTTTGCTCAGGGATTATTTCATACCCTGAAACATGTTCTTTTCCAGGTATTTGATATTGAAGACCGAAAGCATCCGGTAGTTGAATTCATATACAACTTTTTTACATTCGGTGTGATTGGTGGTGTATTCATCTTTTTTACAATGGCGATTTCACTAATTTCACTTTTTACCACCAACCAGTTTATCATTCCATATACCGATTATGTGATCGAGTTGAACTGGATGATTGAATTGTTTACAAAACTGCTGCCGGTAATTTTCACATTTCTCCTGTTTTACATTATCTATCGGTACATCAGTGAAAAACGTATCGATAAGCGTGTCGCACTGATCGGCGCAGCCGTGTATACATCACTGTTTGAAATTGCAAGGTTAGGAGTCAGCCTGTATCTTGAGCATGCTTTCACTGCATACCAGTATCTGTACCAGGGCTATACTGCTCTCATCATACTTGGGCTTTGGGTATTCTATTCAGCAGTATTATTTGTCGTTGCCGCAATCGTTGCCCGGGCCTATGAAGAAATATACCTGGCCGACCGCCCGACAATTGAAAAAAATCCATATACCGCAATCTCCTGATGAATTCATCCGGCGTTAAATTAAATCGAGATTTTTATGAACGTGATGATGTTGTCAGCATTAGCCGGCAACTGATCGGAAAAGTTCTCTGCACCCGAATCGAAGGCCAATGCACTGCCGGCATGATCACCGAAACCGAGGCTTACTGCGGACGCAATGACAAAGCATGTCATGCAAATAATGGTTTGCGTACCAGCAGAACTGAAACCATGTATGGAGCCGGGGGGCATTCCTACATCTACCTCTGTTATGGTATTCATCACCTGTTTAATGTTGTTACCAACAGAGAAGATTCTGCAGATGCAGTTCTTATTCGATCAATTGAGCCTGTTGAAGGCATTAAAACCATACTAAACAGGCGAAACCGGATACATATGGAACCCGGAGTTTGTAACGGCCCCGGTAAATTAACCAGGGCACTTGCAATTACTACCAGCCTTGACGGCACTGACTTGCTTGGTGACTGTATCTGGATAGAAGATCGAAAAAAAACATTCCCCGACTCCGTAATTGCTGAATCTGCACGCATAGGAATCGATTATGCCGGTGACGATGCAAGCCGTCCATGGCGATTCTATCTCAAAGATACGCCCTGGATCAGCAGGAGATAAATGAGAATTTGCAATACACATCAAATCAGTTATGCAATCACCTGTTACATTCATTATTTTAAGCCCACTTGTAGTATAATCTTCCACTGAAGTTGATCAATTCATTCGATTTATGAAAAACAAGCGATTTGCTATTATCACCGGTTTTATTGTGTTGGCAGTTCTCTCAAGAGTGTTGCCTCATCCTTACAATTTCACACCCCTCGGTGCCATCGCACTATTCGGGGCCGCCTATTTTACCGATAAAAAATGGGCGATTCTTATCCCTCTGATTGCAATGTGGATCAGTGATATATTGATCAATAATTTTATTTTTTCCGCTTTTTTTGACGGTTTTACACTATTTCACTCTGCCATGATCTGGACATATGGCAGTATTGCCCTGATCGCACTTATGGGAATGAAATTCCTAAAAAAAGTTACAATCCCCAGGGTGCTGGGAAGCGCAATAGGAGCATCTGTAATCTTTTTTGTAATCTCCAATTTCGGTTCATGGCTTGCAAGTCCAATGTACCCGTTAAACATCAGTGGACTTGCAGCAGCATATACAGCAGCAATTCCTTTTTTTCATAATACACTCGCCGGAGATATTATCTATTGCACAACACTCTTCGGTGCTTTTGAATATCTTAGGATGAAGGCCCCGGGTTTTGTAGAAGCAAGGGTTACAGTTTAACAATAAAAAACTGACCCTCCATTACCGGCAAGAACATTTTAACTGTCGATAATTAGCAATTGCAATCATCTACTTAACCGGTTAAATTCATGTCAACGTGTACAAACCGAGCATATAATTAATTTAATGTTAATGATGATTTCAAAATGCCAACGCCCTTTTCACTATATAAAACCTTTTTTCTTTCTGTTAATCCCGATGCTGATGACTGCCTGTGATACAACACCTGATGCTGATGATGAAACGTTTACCGGCGAACAGGGAGAGGTTCGAATTATGACCCTGAATCCGGGCCATTTTCACGCCGCACTGGTTCAGAAGGACATGATTCATCAGGTTGATCCAACAGTTTATATATTTGCTCCGCAGGGTCCTGACCTGGATCTTCACATGGAACGTATTATGGGTTTCAACAACCGTGAAGAGAATCCGACAAATTGGCAAACGGAGATTTACACAGGGCCGGACTACCTGGAACGCATGTTAAACGACCGGCCTGGTAACGTGATGGTTACAGCCGGTAATAACAGGCAAAAAACCGAGTATATCAAGCAGGCTGTTGATAATGGAATTTATGTGCTGTCAGACAAGCCGATGGCGATTGACCAGGAAGGCTGGCAACTGCTTGTTGATGCATTTGAATCAGCAGAAGAGAATGAAGTTCTGCTGTATGACATCATGACCGAACGATACGAAGTAACATCAGCTATTCAGCGGCGGCTTGCCCAAAACAGTGATCTTTTTGGTGAATTAATTGAAGGAAGCAGTGACCAACCTGCAATTGAAAAGGAAAGTGTACACTACCTGTTTAAAACCGTAGCGGGAAGTACGTTGCGCAGGCCACCCTGGTATTTTGATGTTGAACAACAGGGAGAAGGGATTGTGGATGTCACAACACACCTGGTCGATCTTTCAATGTGGGGTTCATTTCCAGATCAGGCAATTGATTACAGAACCGATATTGAAATGCTGGGGGCTGAACGCTGGCCTACTCAGGTAACCCGTGAACAATTTGAAAACATTACAGGTGAACCGGACTTCCCGGATTACCTTCAGAACCAGTTAATCGATGGTGTTCTCCCACTCTACTGCAATGGCAGGATGGAATATTTACTTCACGGTCATCACACAAGTATTGCGGTTGAGTGGGGGTATCAGGCTCCACCAGGTGGTGATGACACACATTTCTCTGTCTTCAGGGGAACCAACTCAAATCTTGTGATCCGGCAGGGTGAAGAGCAAAACTTCCAAAGTATCCTCTATATCGAGCCCAGTGGCAGCAGTAAAGATGCACTCACACCGGCATTTGAAGAAGCTGTAGCTGATCTTGAACAAGATTACCCCGGTATCACCTACCACGAAACCGATACCGGCTGGCAACTTGATATTCCGGATGAATTTTATCTCGGCCATGAAGCTCATTTCGGAAAAGTAGCAGAAGCTTATTTCGGGTACCTGGTCGATGGTGAACTGCCACACTGGGAAGTTCCAAATATGATTACAAAGTATTATATCACAACCCAGGCGAGAGAACTGGCACTGGATTGAAAGACTTTGAACATACAAGAGAGTAAGGTCAAAAATTCATAGATCTTGCTCTCTTTTTTTTACCAATTACTTCTTTAAGCTCAAGGATCTTTCTGGTATGACAAAATCTTTTCCCATACCTCCCGTGTTACCGGGACTCCATGTTTAAGGTGATGGTTCCTCTTTTCAAGTGTATTTTCCCCGGGATAGTTGACGGAGGCTGAGTTGAAAGATGAAGAAGATTTCAGATCTTCGATTACCCTGTTAATGTGTTGTTCAGCAGCCTTAGTCACACCAAGTTTATCAGGATTTAGCACAATAAAAAACTGTGATAAACCAAATTCCACAACTTCTTTTCCTAATTCATAAGTTGATTTTCCATCTGATAAAGTAGAAGCGATAAGATCCAGAACCAGGGATAAACCGGCTCCTTTCCATAATCCCGCTGGTAGCGCCAGTTCATTCTCAATGATAGTTGATGGATCTCTTGTCAGGTTTCCTTCCTTATCGAATCCAGCATCATACGGTAACTGTTTCTTTTCACGTTGATATGTTTCCATTTTACCATATGAAAACTGACTCATCGCCATGTCAAGCACAATGGGGCCATCTTTTCGCGGTACAGCAATAACCAGGGGATTATTTCCAAGTTTTGGTTCATCGCTGCCCCAGGCTGGCATATTCGGTTTTGTATTCGTGAAACAGATTCCAATCATGCCTGCATCTGCAGCCTGCCATCCATAACTTCCTCCCCTCATCCAGTGATTGGTATTTCCAAGAGCTATACAACCGATGCCGTGTTGATGCGCCAGTTCGATTGCACGCTTCATACTGTACCAGGCATTCACATTACCGGGACCCAATTTACCATCCCATCTCTCGAAGCTCCCGGCTTTAAATGTTTGAACCGGCTCTGCATCAGGAACTATATATCCATCCCTGATCATTTCAAGAAATAGCGGAAATCGATTTGCTCCATGTGAAGCTACTCCATCGAGGCTTGCTCCTGCAAACAGCTCGGCACATATTCTGCTTTTTTCTGTTGTGAAATTAAAACGACGCAGGATCTCTTCAAATGTTGACAGAAGTTTATCGTAAGGGATGCTCAGATTTGACAAGATTTTTGATTTTGAAAATGAATAGGAGTTGACAAAATGAAAATACCGGTTATAATCAGGAAGAAAGTAATGAGTCTATGTGAACAGGTTCTCCTTTCTCAGCCGACAAATAGATTGCCTCCACTACTGCAAGTGATTGCAGGCTTTCCTTCCCGCTGACTGGCGGATCATCTCCTGCCCGAATAGCGCTTAAAATATTATCATACTGTTTCTTATGGTTCTCAAACCCAAGGCCGGCCAATGGGCTCGATGCACCAGCCGATGCTTCTGACCCTGAAGATTTCTCTTTCTCTCCTGCCCGTTTTACAGTAAATCGATCTCCTTCAAGGATTGCCGTTCCATTTGTACCGTAGATTTCTATTCTCCGTTCATTTGGAGGGTTGATCGAAGTGGATGCTTCAAATGTGCCGATTGCCCCGTTTTTATAACGAAAAACTGCTGCTGCATTATCTTCAGCTTCTATGTCATGAGTATACGTACCCTTCACACCCTGAACGGATTGAACACCACCCATCAACCACTGTAACAAATCGATAGTATGAATCGATTGATTGATCACTGCCCCTCCACCGTCAAAATTAAATGTCCCCCTCCAGTTTGAACCTGAATAATATTCCTGATCACGATACCACAATACAGAACCTTTGGCCATAAAAATATCGCCAAGCCCTCCATTATCCAGAAATTGCTTCATATCCAATATCTCATCAAGAAACCTGTTCTGATAGATCACAGCCAGTTTTACATCATTGTCGGCACAAGATTCGATCAGTTCACGTCCGCGGCTGACCGTGATCTCAACCGGTTTCTCAACAACCACGTGTTTTCCTGCTTTTGCAGCAGCAATACCATAATCAAGATGTGTTCCGGTTGGAGTACAGATCACAACGATGTCAAGATCACTTTGCCGGAGAAATGCTGAATAATCATCAAATCCTGCAACGCTGTATTTCAGACAAAAACGATCCCTGTTCGCTCCGGTTCTGCTGTATGCGGATACAAGTTTTCCTTTGGACGTATGTTGAATTGCATCGGCATGGGTATCAGAAATGGATCCGCAGCCAACCACTCCCATGCCATAAGTTTGCTGTTCAGTCATTTTATGTATCAGGTGTTAATTCACAATAACTGCTGGTTCATTGACATAATGCTGATAATGCTGCTCAATTTCATCCGCGTCAAGGTGCCCTGATTTCACAATAAACCGATAATTGACTGTTAACGGCTGATCCGGTGTCACTTCATAGGGAAAAAACTCACCGAACCGGCCATACAGACGCTCTGACATTTCTGCACCGTCAGGGTTGGTGGTATGGCTCAGATATGCTACCGTATAAGGATTTCCCTCAACCACAAATTGTATGGCATTCCAGGGTAAATCCATCATATCGTCACCGTCAATTTCATCATCCGGTTCATGGTGTGAAAGGTATCCCGGACGGATATAGCGTGTCTGGTCTGCATGTTCAGCAACATATTGTGCAGCCCGAAACTGCACTCCGGCATGCTGACGGTCTCCATCAAGCAATACAGGCCCGTCTATCGTTGTTTGTAACGTCGAATAAAAATCAACGATAACCAGGTCATCAGCTTGCTTAAACAAGCGGATCTCTCTGTTTTCATCCAGGAATGGTTCTCCGTCATGATTTTTCCAGAGAATATTAACGATATGGCCACCCATGACTGGACCTGAAAATTCGCGAACGACGGCTTCATGCTCGCTTCGCTCTCCGTCCCTTGCATGCCAAATATCTATTCTTCTGTCGTTTGTATAGACGTGATTATATCCGAAAAATATACCTCTGTGATGTGTATATAAACCGCCCGGTCCTTTGGTTATCAACTCGCCACCTGAGGGGTCAAAAAGGTGATGGAATGGTTTTTTAGTTTGTTCAACTTCCTCAGGGTTGTATTCCGGATGCACATATTGCAACACAGCCTGATTCCCGAACTGCAACTGTGTTGAAAAATCATCTTCAGGTGTCCAGGTAAAAACCTGATCATAACAATTGCCATTCACATTGAAACTGTATGTAACTACTTCCCCGGCCGGTTGTGTCGCCTGCCACCATATTCGTTTATTTGTATCTGATATAGACTGAACCTGGGCGGGGATTACTCCATCTTCTGCTGATACACATAATATATCATTGTCATTAAGATCAGGGTTATTTACCTCTACAAATACAGGTGAGTTTACCAGGTCGAGACCGCCGGAATCAAGCGATGCCTGAAAAAGTTCACCCTCTGCTCCATTACAGGAGACAATCAGGAATAGTAAGACGAGAAAAAATACATGATATTTCATTGATAAGAACCGTTTTCTAAAATTTGAATTGATAAACTTATTCAAGTCTCTATTGAGACCAATGCCGGCATCTCAATAGTTTCCGGATGGATGCCGTTTTCCGCTTCCATCTCTTTTTTCAATTGTTCAAAAGCTCGTTTGCCCAGATCAAAATTTGGTTGATCGATGCAATAGAACGGGACAGATAAATACTGATTAAAGTCACTTTCGCCAAATACGAGAATAGGAATTTCAGCAGGGTCTATGTTAAGCTCTTCCATCTTTATTCTAATCCCAAGGCCCACTGGATAGGTAACCGCATAAATAGCTTCAGGCTTGCCATATTCCTTTATCAGTTTTTCAAATCCTATTGATCCGTCAGATTCACTAAAACCACCCTCTACAATTGCAGATTCGGGCATCGTTATACCGGCTTCTTCAAGAGCTTCAAGGTATCCTTCCTTCCGCTCCTTACCTATGCGTGATGTTTGATATCCGGCTAAATGGGCGATATCCCTGTATCCCATTTCAATCATTCGTTTTACCCCTTTTCTGGAACTCTCTCTGTCAGCAACTTTAACATAACTAAAACCCGCATCTGAAAAACCCCTGTCAAAAAATACCAGATTAATGCCCATATTTTTCAATTTTTTAAATCTTTCAGGGTTACGGGTCTGTTCGGTTACGGAAATTACCAAACCGTCCACCCTCATATTAATCATCGATTCCAGGTGGTCTTTTTCAAGCTTTTCATTCTCATATGAGATTCCAAGAATTACTTTATAACCGAACTCTTCTGCTGTTTTGTAGATTCCTTCAATCGTGGATGCAAAAAAAGTATGTGCAATCTTGGGTACAATGACCCCGATTGTATTGGTAACTTTGGAAGTGAGTGACCGTGCTTGCAAATTGGGATGATAACCCATTTTTTTGGCCATTTTTTTGACCTTATCCCGGGTTTCTGTCGATATATCCTCGTGATCACGAAGTGCTTTTGACACACTAACTTTTGTCAGATTTAACCGCTTGGCTATATCCTCCAGGCGTACATTTTTCATTCCGAATAATTACTGATTAAGGAAGAATTCAGATTATTCACAATCCACAACATCTTCCTTTTTACGACATTTATTCCAGATTCACCGGTCATTTCAATGGGTCATGGAATATACAGATGTGGCTCCCACAATGATTATCAACGAAAAAATTGAATCAAGCCATCACTATATTCGCTGAATAGTGACAGCTGATTCAATTATATCATGGATATTTGATCAGATCCTTGGTTCCCACCCATGCTCATAATCGCGGCTCCACATGCTCATCGATTCTGAATCCCCGATGATCCGTCCGGTTCTGGTATTGATATTTAACGTTCGTCCCATTTTCTGAGCAATATTACCAAGGTGAAGTGCGTGTACACTGATCTGGCCTTCCCTGATATGTGAATTCAGCTTTTCACCCTGACGTATTCCCATTGCAAAATTATGAACATGGGCATCAGTGAGCCCACCGCCGCCAACAGTATCCAGCGGATCGATCTCTTCATCACGCATCACACTCTTTATCTCCTCGTTATCGAGGTTATAGACTGTGTAACCACTTCGATCGATCATAATAGTTCCCTCGGTTCCATGGATGGTTGTACCACGGCCCTTACCCCAGAATCCAAAACCATTTGAACTGCGTCCCTCCCAGTTGATTGATTTACCCCCTGGAAAATCAAAGGTTACATTCTGGACATCATAGAATTCCCAATCATCGTTGAAGTGATATCTTCCCCCATTAGAAGTAACTCGCTTCGGCATATCAACTCCGAGAGCCCATCGTGCTACATCATACTCGTGGGTTCCATTATTTAAAAGCTCACCGGTACCCCACTTCCAGAACCAATGCCAGTTGTAGTGGATGACATTATCCCGGTACGGAGTCCTTGGTGCCGGCCCCTGCCAAAGTTCATAGTCAAGCCAATCAGGTACAGGGGCAATTTGTCCGTTTCCAATTGGGCCACGGGCATTTGCATAAAAAGCTTTTGCATAATACACATCCCCAATCAAACCATCTGCAATATCCTGCATGCATCGAATTGATTCTGATGAAGAACGCTGCTGGTTCCCCATTTGCACAACCTTGCCGTATCGTTCCTGGGCCTGGACTATCAATTGTGCTTCAGCCGGATTATGGCTTCCCGGCTTTTCCACATAAACATGTTTACCTGCCTTTAATGCCATAATCGTTGCAGGTGTATGCCAATGGTCAGGTGCTGCAATAACGAGCGCATCGATATCGGGATCATCCAAAGCGTTTCTGAAATC
>SLKH01000166.1 GCA_007134665.1 Balneolaceae bacterium | reverse complement strand
CAGTTCAACTGGCATTCTCGGGATTTGAAAATCTTCTGTACTGAAATTCTGCAGAGTATAGACAACACTGTCACGTATCGCAGAAATACGATGACGTTCACGATTGATAAGTATAAGATCGTTTTCGTTAAAATGAGATTCATCCGGAAAATTGGCTGAACCGTACTCTTCCGAAGTATTTAAGACAAGAGTATAGTTAATCACTTCACCAGCACGGACAGAATCCCTGTCTGTATAGGTATGAAGTTCCTGAGCAATTGAATTGGTAACTACTCCAGAAAGCAGTAACAGAATAAATGTAGATCTTACCAAAAATCTTCGATACATGGTTAGTGATACGTACCGTCAGTAGAAATATTTTTAATCAGCCATAAATGATAATACTAAAATCAGAGATAGAAAAAGGTTATTTCAATATTCCCGGCTTAATTATAAGTTTCGAATGTTAGTTCCACAGCACTCGTCAATTTTCATGACCTCAGAGGAACTCAGCTTTTTTGTCCGGCCAAATTTAAATACGGGTAAAATTTTAAAAATCTTGTCACATTTACTGAAAATGTGATCTTACTTTATTAAGTTAGTAAAACTATAAAAACTACCATTACCCCAACGTTAACGTTCTAACTTATCTGCAAAACGTATGCAAAGAATTCTGGCCGGAATTATTGTATGTACATTACTTTTATTTACTCTGATTAATTGCGAGAACACAAGAGATATAAATGGGGATGAAATTGAAATGATATCTCTTGAACAAATCGAAGAGATTTTACCGGCGCCATCACTTGACGACTTTGGTTTTAAACAGGGTGAATATTCGATTGAGTCCGGCACTATCAGAAGAAATGATAATTTATATTTAATTCTTCGCAGATATGATATCACACCAGTTCAGATTGATTTGATTCAGCGGGCTGCTTCGGGCTATGCCGATCTTCGCAGAATGCGGCCAGGGCAATCATTTCACATTTATAAGAAAGATGGTGATGCTGTAGCAATGGTATGGAATCTCAGCAGGCTGCATTATATGGTGATGAATTGGGAGAATGACGAAGTTGAAGTGAAAAGAGATCAGCATGAATTAACAGTAGTAGAGCGTACTGCCAGCGGAGTCATTGAAACTTCATTATATGAAGCACTTCAACGTGATGGGATGACACAACTGCTCGGATCAGCTATCGCAGAGATTTATGCATGGGAAGTAGACTTCTTTTCTCTTCGAACGGGAGACAGCTTTAAGGTGATTTATGATGAACTTTATGTTGGAGATGATTTTTATGGAATCGGTGATGTTCATGCCGCCGAATTTAACTATCGGGGCAGGCAGCTACGGGCATTCAAATATGATAATGGTACCAGGTCCGGCTATTTCAATGAAGAGGGTGACAGTATGGAGAGAGCCCTTCTTAAAGCTCCCTTTGAATATAACCAGCGTGTGAGTTCCGGGTTCTCTAATAGCCGATTGCATCCGATTCTCAGAGAAAGAAGGCCTCATCACGGTGTAGACTATGCTGCTGCAAGGGGAACACCAATAATTGCAGTGGGAGATGGAGTTGTCACAGAAGCCCAATACCGGGGAGGTAATGGAAATATCGTACAGATACGACATAATGATGTATATCGAACCGCTTACCTTCATATGAATGGATTTGCTCCTGGTATCAGAAGGGGTGTGAGGGTGGAACAGGGACAGGTTATCGGGTATGTTGGAGCAACCGGCCTGGCTACCGGCCCTCATGTATGTTACCGTTTGTATGTACACGATCGCCCGGTTAATTCCCTTACTGTAGAATTACCGGCATCTGAAAGCCTTGATGAAGTTTATATTGAAGAGTTTCAGGATCTGATCAGTTATTATGAAAGAGAACTGGATTTGATCGGTTCGATACCACTTGAATCGATCAGTAGCGCTGCAAGCGCCGGTGAAAGAAATTGATCAGTGGCTTCACATAAGAATGATTCGTTTTTACTTCAATTGAATCTATTTTTGATTTCAGAAATTTTTCTTTTAAGTCGGCTCTTTTTTTCAGCCTGCGAGCTCTGAAGGCATTTCTCACTTTCTTGCTCGAGGTGTCGATCAGGATCTCATCTCCTGTTTCGGGATCGGTAAAAGGGATTAAACCCATATTCGGTAAATATTCTTCATGCTCATCATGGATAATGATGTTGACAAGATCATGCTTCCTGTTAGTGATTTTTAATTGCTTGTCAAAGTCAGAATCTTCAAAATCAGATGCCAGCACAATGATAGCTCTTCTGTCGAGCAGCCGGTTTACATATCCGAGAGCCTCAGCAATATCAGTACGTTTACCTGTAGGTTTTATAGTCAGAAGTTCTCTGATCAGACGTAAAACATGTGTTCTTCCTTTTTTTGGGGGAATCACTTTTTCAATGTGATCACTGAACAGCACAAGGCCTACTTTATCACCATTTTTTATGGCACTGAATGCGAGTACAGCTGAAAGTTCTATCGCAAGTTCCATTTTGGTTTGGGACAATGATCCAAAAAAACCACTTGGTGAAATATCAACGCACAACATGAGTATCTGTTCACGTTCTTCTTCAAATATTTTTATATATGGCTCTCCATTTCTTGCTGTTACATTCCAGTCAATTTGCCTGACATCATCTCCGTAGGAATATGCCCTTACTTCTGAAAATTCCATACCTCTGCCTTTGAAAGCTGATTGATATTCACCTCCAAATATATTATTAACAAGTCCTTTGGTTTGAATTTCAAGCTTGCGGACTTTCTTTAGAATGTCTTTTGATATCATAGAGTTGTGAGAACTAAAATCATTCGTCGTGAAACTAAAGCGTGCAATATGATAAAATCACGATCACTGAAGCAAGTTATATCAATTAAATCGGGAAATCAGTATTAATTATTAACAGCCAAATATTAATTGATATTGATCTTACTTGTTTGATAACAATCAGAAATAAAAAAAATTTGATTGATATATCAGTTTTATTGGAACCAATATTTTTTACGCTGGAGAATTATCTGATTCCAGGGTAGTCTGCTAATTGTCATTAAAATTCCTACCTTTTATTTAAAACCAGAGATAAATAATACTAACCTAATCTTGACCGGCGTATGATAATAGGAGTACCCAAAGAAGTGAAAAAACATGAAAACAGGGTTTCATTATTACCGGGAGGTGTACTTCAGTTTAAACGCCAAGGACACAAGGTGATCATTGAAAAAGGAGCGGGTAGCGGTAGCGGGTTCAGTGATGAATCCTATCTTGAAGCAGGTGCAGAGATTACAGATCATGCAGATGAGGTTTGGTCAAAAGCCGAAATGATCATTAAAGTAAAAGAACCGATTCGTGCAGAGTATTCCCGAATAAAAAAAGGACAGGTCATATTTACTTACTTCCACTTTGCTGCTGATGAACAGCTAACAAAAGCTATAATTGATTCCGGATCAGTTGCAATAGCTTATGAAACAGTCGAAAAAGCAGATCGGTCATTACCTCTGTTGATTCCCATGAGCGAAGTAGCAGGAAAAATGGCAGCCCAGGAGGGGGCAAAATACCTTGAAAAACCTCTTGGGGGCAGGGGTGTGTTAATGGGCGGTATCCCGGGGGTTCCGCCTGCAAAAGTACTTGTTTTGGGAGGAGGGATTGTAGGTGTAAATGCAGCAAAAGTTGCATCAGGAATGGGAGCCGATACCATTATTATGGATGTCAATGTCCCCAGATTACGGTATCTGGACGATGTTATGGAAAAGAATGTACGTACCCGGTTTTCTAATGATGCCAATATCAGAAAATTACTCCCGACCGTCGATATGATAATTGGAGCGGTACTGAATCCCGGGGCAAAAGCCCCTCATCTGATTACTAGGGATATGCTGAAGGAAATGAGGCCGGGTACAGTATTGGTTGATGTATCTATCGATCAGGGTGGATGTTTTGAAACGTCAAGACCTACAACTCATGACGAACCGGTTTATGTAATTGATGACATTGTTCACTATTGTGTTGCGAACATGCCGGGAGCAGTACCCTATACGTCTACACTCGGTCTTACAAATGTTACACTGCCATACGCGCTGCAGATCGCGAACAAAGGATGGAAGGATGCTCTGCTTGAAGATGCCGAACTGATGAAAGGTCTGAATATTGCAGATGGAAAAATCGTCTATAAAGGTGTGGCTGAGGCATTTAATCTAAACCATACAGACGTACAGGATGTAGTCAGGACATAAACAAGCCACGAACAAAGCCACTTTACGTTCTCCTTTACACTGCCATAAAAAAAGCCCGGTATCAATACCGGGCTCATTACAATTTTTGCCGATTCAGTATATCAGTCAAGCCTTCTGACTTCGACTGCACTCAATCCTTTGGGAGTTTCTTCTATATCGAACTCTACTTCTTCTCCATCCTTCAAACCTTCCTGAAAGCCGAGATTTTCTATATTATTTCGGTGAACAAAGACATCTTTACCACCATCTTCTGGTTCAATGAATCCAAATCCTTTTTCAGCATCAAACCATTTAACTTTACCGTATTGCATACTAGTACCATTTTGTTGTTCACCTGATATGGAAACCTTTCCAGAAAGTATTTTTGATGCACTCTCCTGATTGATTCATACCGAAGGTGAGAATTTTAATTGTTCTGAAATATATACAGAAATTATCAAACCCGAAATTGTTAATAATGAAATTACTACACTACGGGGAGCTGAACTGAAATCCATGTATATTTACAGAATACAATAGGTAAATCAGGCAGCTACTTACCAAAGGCTAATACCTTGACAGGGTCGGTTTTAGCAGCAAAACGGGCCGGGAACCATGAAGCCAGCGCACATAATACAATTGTGACTACACTGACAATTATAAAGTCAAGTGCATGAGGTTCAACGGGAGCATAACTCATATAATAGTTCTCCTCTGCGAGCGGTATGATCTGGTATGTTCCCTGAAGCCAGTTGAATAAAGATGCAATCGCAATCCCGATGGTGAGCCCGACTCCCGCAACAAAGAGCCCTTCCAGGAGAAAAATTCGCCGAATGGATTTATTTTTTGCACCCATTGTTTTAAGAATTCCTATATCCCGTATCCGTTCAAGAACCATCATTAATACAGTGCCAACCAGGTTAAAAGCAGCAATGATCACCATCACGCTTATGACAAAAGGTATGGTCTGCTCCTGCAGATTCACCCACGCAAAAATATTTCTGTAACGATGGTAGATTGTCTCTGATACATATGGGAATTGTAAAGCCCGTTCAAACTCCAGTTGAAGTGATTCAATTTGTTCGGCACTTGTGCTTCGAATATCTATACCAGTACCCTGCAGTTGTCCCAGTCGCAGTAAATTTCGCACATACTGAATATCAGCAAGTGCAAATGCATCGTCGAATCGTTCAATACCTGTCTGATAGGTGCCGCTTAAATAAAATTGTACAATTTCAGGTGAGTTAAATGGGGTTGGAATACCATCTACCGTATATGTTGTTACTGTACTTCCAATTTCTGCACCGATATTACGCGCAAGGGCAGTGCCGAGGATTATCCCTGGCAGACCGTTCTCATTGACACTCAGATCATAATCTCCTTCATGAATATAGTTATACAAATCAGTAACGTCTCCGGCCGGATCCACTCCCTTAATTACACTTCCGCTGATATCTGTTCTCGACTGTAACATAATTTCTGCCAAGGCAACAGTTTGGGCTTTTTCAACCCCGTCAAATTCAAGCACGAATGTCTCAAGGGTGTCAGCCCTGAATATGGGATCTGTACCGGTTGTTTGAATTGTGATATGGGGTGCAAAACCGAGTACTTTTTCATTAATAACTGATTTAAACCCGTGAACAATGGATAAGGCAATTAATAAACCTGCTGAACCGACAGCAACACCGAGAATTGCCATGGATTTGATAAAGGACAGAAATCTGGAATCTTTCCTTTTCCCTTTGAAATAACGCCCTGCAAGATAGAATTCAAATCGCATCGGAGAGGAGTTACCGGTTATCAGTTACCAATGAACGGTGGATGTACATAAAATTTAATTTTTAAATTAATAAGTAAGATTGGAATAAGAATTACAGCAAGTTTTCCAGTTAATGAACTGAGCTTGTTAGATAAACGGTGTGAATGATTTATTTATGATTTTCCCTGTAAAACAATCAATTTAATATAATCATCAACTACTGAACGCCAACTTATTCAGGCCTCATCTGAGGGAAAAAGAGTACATCCCTGATCGATTCGGAGTTTGTCATGATCATAGCCAGCCGGTCGATTCCCACACCAAGCCCGGCAGTCGGAGGCATTCCATATTCAAGCGCTCTGATAAAATCTTCATCTATTTCCATAGCTTCCTCATCACCTTCTTCACGCAGGCGTAGTTGCTCTTCAAAACGTTCTCTTTGATCTATGGGATCATTGAGCTCTGAAAATGCATTGGCAATTTCTTTGCCATTACAGATCGCCTCAAACCGCTCCACAAGCCCTTCTTTTTCTCGATGCTTTTTGGCAAGTGGACTCATTTCAATTGGGTAATCTGTAATGAACACAGGCTGAATCAGTTTTGGTTCAACATATTCACCAAAAATCTCATCGATCAATTTACCCTTCCCCATGGATGGTTCGATCTCAATATGTAATATTTTGGCAATTTCCCTGACTTCATCTTCCGATTTTTGATACAGATCATAGCCGGTTTCCTGTTTAATCGCTTCGAACATTGGAATTCGTTTCCAGGGAGTTTTAAAATCGATTTCCTTGTCACCAACGGTAACTTTGGTGGAGCCGTGAAGAGTCTTTGCCACATATTCAATCATCTTCTCTGTGAATTCCATCATCCATCTGTAATCCTTGTAAGCCACATATAATTCAACCTGGGTAAATTCCGGATTATGGAATCTTGATAGGCCTTCGTTGCGGAAATCTTTGGAAAACTCATATACACCATCAAACCCACCAACGATTAATCGTTTCAGGTAGAGTTCGTTGGCAATCCGAAGGTATAATCTCATATCCAGTGCATTATGATGCGTAACAAACGGTTTGGCTGCTGCACCACCATAAATTGGCTGCAGTACCGGGGTTTCAACTTCCAGGTATCCGTGTTCATTTAAAAAATTTCGCATCGACTGAACCATATGGGTTCGTTTCCTGAAAACTTCCCGGACATGTGGGTTAACAATCAGATCTACGTATCGCTGCCGGTAACGAAGTTCTTTATCAGAAAATGCGTCATAGACAACTTTCTCGCCATCTTTTCCCTCAACTTCCTTGGGAAGTGGTATTGGTCTCAGTGTTTTGCTTAACAGTTGAAATTCCTCCGCATGAATGGTCGTTTCACCGGTTCTGGTTTTAAATACAAATCCTTTTATTCCAACAATATCACCGATATCCACCATTTTTTTAAAAACAGTATTGTACTCATCTACACCGACATCATCTCTTCGAATATAAACCTGAATTGTTCCAGATGAATCCTGCAGGTTGAAAAAAGATGCTTTACCCATAATTCTGCGTGTCATAACACGTCCGGCAACTGATACTCGTTTAGCAGAATTCTGGCTATCACTCGTGGTGATTAATTCATTTTCTTGATCTAAAATATCTTTGGAGAGGTGAGTGATGTCAAATTCATAGGGGTACGGATTGACACCTGAATTTCGAAGCTTTTCAAGCTTTTCCAGACGAATTTCATGTTGTTCACTTAGAGAAGGTTCCTGATTACTCATCGAACTTTTAAAAGGTTATGATTATCTGCAAGCCCCAAAAATAGGGAAATTAGCAGCCAAATGTCAGCTCGCTTTCTATTCTGTTTTTCTGGTTTGAATCTTACTATTTTGGACCATGCCTGAAGATATCAAGCAAATATATATTGATCACCCAAATCTGCCATCAGATATTACGCTTGCAGTTATCGGAATGGATAATATAAAACCGGTTGAATTTGCAAGAAAAAAAAGCAGGGAAATCCAAAAACAACTCGGGCGTCAGTTAATATCAGATATCATATCTGATCATTATGGGAAGGGACAGTGCAATATATTTTCGAAAGAAAACGGAAAGCCTTTTGCAATTCTTGATGATAGACACCTTCAGATTTCAATTGCACATTGCTTTGGTATGATCACCGGGGCAGTTTCTGAAAATAGAGTATTGGGATTGGATATCGAACACTCATCACGTAAATGCTACCCGGGACTGCGCGATCGAATACTAAATGAAGGTGAAAAAAAATTAGTCCGGGAAATTTCTACACTACAGTTATGGACGGTAAAAGAGGCAGCACTTAAATGGTCGGGTAGTGGCTTAAGAACTCCTATGAATCAATTGTCCGTGATAAAAATTGATTCATCTCAATTAGTAATCGAATTTCCAGCCGGTATTCGAATTGATATCTGTAGTTTTCTTTATAAAAATTTTTGGATTTCCATGGCTTATGGAGCTCAATTGAAGAATAATTCATCTGTAAACAAATATAATGATTAAAAAGCCCGACGTGACAGTTGCCGGCCCCGGTGCGCTTGGATCGGTATTGATAAAAGTTCTTGAACTTTCAGGGTTCTCTGTCAAATCAGTAATCAGCCGGAATACGAAACAGAAGCTCGGTTCAGGTTTTCAACATTTAACCGTCACAGATTATGAATCAGTTCAACCTGAACACATTGGGAAAATTGTCTTCATAACCACACCCGATGATGTGATTAATGAAATTACGGAGAGGCTTTCACAGATTCACATTACCTGGCATGATAAAATGGTTGCCCATTGTTCCGGGTTTTTGGCCTCAGATATACTTCAGCCGATAAAAGAGAAGGGTGGATCCGTTGCTGCATTTCATCCTATACAAACGTTTGTGAAGCAATCTGAAAATACTGTATTTAAAGATATCTATATATCAATAGAAGGAGACAAGATTGCATCAACATTTTTTGAAGAAATTGCACGGGCTCTTGGAGGGAGGCCTCTGTTTGTGAATCCGCAACAAAAAAGAATTCTGCATATAGCAGCAGTATTTATATCTAATTATGTTGTATCACTCGGGGCTATATCTGATGCACTTATCCGGGAAAATATACCCGGAGTGGATTTTAAATTACTTTTTCCACTTCTGAATAACACTGTTCAAAATTTAAAACACACGGGTCCGGTTGAGGCACTCAGTGGCCCGATTTCAAGAGGAGATATTGAAACAATTGGCAGACATCTGGAAGAACTGGAGGAAAATGATCCGCTATTAATATTATATAAACTATTGGGCTCTCAGGTACTCAAAATTGCTGAAAATAAAGGAACAGCTGATTCTGGATCTCTCTCAGAAATCAGAAAATTGCTTGAACATAACCAGGGATGAAATAATAATTAAAGGCACACTGATTACATAATTCATTACTGAATGCCACCGCAGAGTGCCATTTCACAGCAGAGCAGTGAAACGAGAAAAAAATTCATTTCTATTTTTTAAAAATCATAACCTAATGATTAATATTTACTTACAGTATTATAAATGAAAATTTCGGGGT
>SLKH01000194.1 GCA_007134665.1 Balneolaceae bacterium | reverse complement strand
GATAGTGGATAGTGGAACATGAGTCTTTCTCGTTTCGCTGTTCTACTGCGAAATGTTCCGCAGTGGTGCTCTGCTCCACGAGAGATAATGAGAAAGGCAGGGGACTGACGTTTAAGGTTAAGGTTTAGATTTGAAAGCAGCATCAATGAGACTAAACCGGCAACAAATTTTTATCTTTCTTTTAACATTAGTGTTTCATGGGCAGGCCGGGGCCTTCCAGGATAAGAAAAACATCGGATTGCTTTCGGAACTTTGTCAGCCGGTTAAAAGTTTTAGGTCATCCCAAAAGTTTGGGTAGGAGATGGCTGTTGCTTCAGCATTGATGATTTCAGATTTTCCCACACTCATCATTGCCAATACAGCGGCCGACATGGCAATTCTGTGATCGTGTTCACTCTGAAATTCTCCTGCTCCGGGCTGATGGCTGCCGGTACCCTGTATAATTATCCCGTCCGTTTTTTCTTCAAATTTTTCTCCTGCTATTCTCAACACATTCGCCATTGCGGCCAACCTGTCAGTTTCTTTATGCCGTAACTCTTCGGCACCTGATATTTCGGAGCGGCCTTCCGCAAAACACATGGCAACCATTAGTATCGGCAATTCATCTATACAATTGGGAATAAGAGCCGGATCGAGTTTCACTGCCCGGAGCTGTGAACTGCGTACAATAACATCCCCCATTGGTTCCATTGCATTACCTGTTCCGGGTTCAATTTCGATATCCGCTCCCATCTCCTGCAATATTTTCAGAGCTGCTGTCCGGCTTGGATTCAATCCTACATTCTTCATTAGAATTTCAGCATTAGGATGAATAGACCCAGCTGCTATCCAAAATGCAGCTGCAGAGAAATCTCCTGGCACGTTATAGTTCTGAGTCGGTAAATGTTGGCTTCTGTTACTCTTTATAATCACAGAGCTGCCATAATTCTCTACTGGAAGCTGCAACAACCGCTCAGTATGGTCCCGGCTGGGAACCGATTCAATAACTTCCGTATCACCTTCAGCAAAAAGGCCTGCCAGAAGTACCGCTGATTTTAATTGTGCACTCGCTATCGGTAACGGGTAACGTATACCCCTGAGTTTATCCGAATGATCAATTTCAAGTGGTGCATAATCTCCATTTTGCCCTTTTATGGAAGCGCCCATTTGAGTTAGTGGGGTAATAATTCTCTGCATTGTTCTGCTGCTTAAAGACTCATCCCCGATTAATCTCGATTTTATTCCGGCCCCTGCAAGTATCCCCGACAGCAGTCGCATGGTCGTTCCGGAATTGCCACAATCAAGATCATCAGCCGGTACCTGAAGGCCATCGCGGCCAACCCCGGAAATTCGAACGGTCCCATTTTGCTGTTCTACCGGTACCCCAAGCTGATTCAGACATACCAGTGTGCTTTGAGGATCTGCAGCATCAGAATAATTGTGTATAACACTTTCACCTTCTGCTATTGCGGCAAACATTGCTGCCCTGTGTGAAATGGATTTATCGGGTGGTAAGGTCAGGCTGCCCCTGAGTTGTCTGGTACCGTTTACAATTTGGTTCATTAATTAATTTCTTTCTAATAGTCTGTGGGCTCTTTCGGCAGCTTCTGTACCGGGAAAGTTGTCTCTGATGGAATTGAGAACATTAATTGCTTCGCCCCTGTTACCCTGTGCAATATGAATTTCGGCCGATCGGTATCTTGCGTCTGCAACCCACTCAATATAAGCTTCGAACAATACACTTACCCGTGAATATGCCTGCAGAGCTTCATCAAATCTTCTGTCTTCCTGGAAAGTACGCCCAAGCATATATTGTGCCTCAGCACCTATATCAGTTGTACTACTTTCAGCAATGTCTGTATATAATTCTCTTGCAGCCACATACCGGTCTTGTGCAAACCGGACATTGGCAAGCCCGAGTCTTGCAGCATCATTTTCGGGAGAAGTTTCAAGAATGGCATTATAGTAATTTTCAGCATCGCTGATATTATTCATTGCCAGGCTCGCCTTACCCATCCCAAGGTATGCCTGCTGATGGAATCTTGATCCCATATCTCTTAGTGCTCGATAATGCTGTAATGAAGCATTATACTCACCCCGGTTATATTTGATTTCTCCTAAACGTTCCAGTGCGGCCGGTCTTCGCTCCGAATCCGGAAATTCATCCACAATTGTCTGATAACTTTCCACAGCCTGGTCAAGATTATTCATTCTCACATGGGAATCGCCGAGATTGAAATAAGCATCCGGTAACAAATCCTGCCTGTTGGTTATCCGGATATATTGCCTGAATTCATCAACCGCAGCATTAAAATCTCCTGCCTGATATCTGTTTTGAGCCTGCCGGTACCTGAGCCTGTCAGCCGTTTCTGAAGTAGGATTTCTGGAGAGAAATTCCTCAAGTATATCTGTACTGGAATCCTGACTTCCTCCGGTTAATTGTGCGTACTGAATTCCATCAATTGCTTCCAAAATGTAATTACTGGTCGGGTAGTTTTCCAACACCTCACTGTAAGCATAAATTGCATTATCATAGTCTCCTGCATTGTAATAGGCATCGCCAATATTGTACTGAGAACGGGCAGCCCACTCAGTATTCGGAAATCTTTCAATTACAGTTTGAAACTCATTAATCGCTTGCTCATAATTTCCTGTATTTAAATAAATGTAAGCTACATTATATTGAGCCTGTTCACGCAGTGAGCTGAATGGATAGATCCTGAGCACTCTTCTGAATTCCGTTACAGCTTCAAAGTTCCTGTTCATCCGATAATAGCTATTGGCAACCTGGAACATGGCATAATCCCCACCCGGCTCGGCACCAATTGCCATGTTATAATATTCCATAGCCTGCTGATACTCACCAAGGGCAAAATAGGAGTCACCGATCCGAAGCTGAACATCGGTATCATACGGATAGAGTGCAATAGACGGGGGTTCATAATTTTCATAAAAATCTAATAACGGATCGATTGCCTGCTCAAAGTCACCCATCATAAAATAACTCCAACCCAAACCGTATTTTGCCGCTCCGACCAGTTCATGATCAGGGTACTGGTTAACAAACCGGGCATATTGCTGGGCAGCCGGCCCAAAATTTCTGATTTGATAGTGGCTGTCGGCACTCCAAAACAGGGCTTCCCCTCCAAGTTCCGAGCCTGAGGGAGCACTATTATATACATCTTCAAACTGAGGCTGTGCCTGTTGGTATGCCTGGTTGCTATACTGGACCCATGCCCTTTGAAATCGGGCCTGCCGTTTTACAGCCGGATCGACATCAGTTAGCTCTTCGGCAATTTCAAATGCTTCCAATGCACGTGTATATTCTGCATTTGCATAATAAGCTTCTCCCAGGAACGTGACGATTTTTCCCGGATCATTGAGTTCATCGTAACGCCTTGCAAGAGGAAGTAAAATTTCAATTGCTTCGACATATCTGCCCACTTCAAAAGCAGTATGTGCCCACTCATAATAAGCTTCCTCAACAAAAACTCCTTCTGTGTACTTGCTACCGAACTCCCGGAATGTGTCGAGTGCACTTCGGTAGCGGCTTGCCATTTTTTCATTTGCCCCTTTGTAATAGAGAGCTTTTCTGGCTGTTTCATCATCTCCAATTGCAGCTCTGGCAAACGATTCGGCAGCCCAGTGATACATTCCCTGCTTATGAAAAACCCATCCCAGGCCATAGTGAGCCAATCGGGCCTCATGTTCATCCTCAACCCGGTTCAAAAAGAAACGGTAATGCCTTGATGCCTCTTCAAGATTATTGAGCATGTTATAACTTTCTGCCATCAGATACACTGCCTTTGTTCTGCTTTCACTTGTCAGGTAAGGCAGGGCTTCATCCAGGGCTTCAATCGCGTCTGCATAGCGCCGCTGGAGATAATAGGATTCACCCAGGGCTGTTCCAATTCGGCGGGTCATCGCATCGTCAGGATAACGATCACTGAGAATTTCAAATGCATTAGATGCATTTTCAAATTGCTCCTGTTCAAGATACAGACGGCCGCGTGCATAAAGAGCCCGGGGTGCCCAGCGGGAATTAGGATGGTCATCTGCAATTCTCAAAAAATACCTGCGTGATTCATCATACGATTCGTCACTTGCAGCGGTTTCTGCCATCTGGTACAACAGTTCAACCTGCCTGTTGTTGGTCATCGGCATATCAACTGCACGCTCAAACCAGTTAAGAGCTGTTCTGTAATCTCCATTTTGTTTGTATTCATGGCCAATCTCTGCCAGCAGCTCACCGGATCTGCGGGAATGAGGGTGTTCAGTTACAAACAGGTTTACTTTTTCTTCAGCAAGTTCAGGATCAATCTTTTTGATAGCCAGCACAAGGTAATAACCGGCAGATTCGAGGATGGTACTGTTATCCGATTCTTTGGTTACCTGCCTGAACCGGGGGATTGCTTCGGCATAGAGACCTTCCTGAAACAGCTGAAGTGCAGTCTGATATGTTTTTTCAGGAGATTCCTGAAGATCCTGTGCATATATCGAAGAGACCGGACCTGAAATTAAAATAAATGAAGTAATAATTATAATCGTACGAATCATCTACATATCAATTATGGCAGAATTAACAATTGGGGAAATTATATGGGGTGTAACGTAAAATCATTCGAATTTAATACGAATTCAATCGGGTGTTATACATCCAGGTACCTGATCAGCTCATCAGCTCTGTCGGTTATATCAAACTGCAGTAATTCACTTTGATTTTCCGATTGTACTGTATAACCGTGCCGCCGCAATGATTTACTAATTGCGGATGTATCCTTGATGTTCAATTTAAAAGATACCTGGAAGCTGTCTGCTGTTCCTTTCGGTGCTTCTACGGCCACTCCGAGAATCCTCGCATTTTCCGATTCGATCAGGTGAACGAGCTCGCTAAGTGAGTAATCCTTGGATAAAATATCAACCGAAATGACTGATCCTGAAACAGATACATTCAGCAAAGCCGAAAGAGCTTCAAGAACTTCTTTCTTTTCAGCGATCCCCAAATATGTATATTCATTATCAACCACCGGGATAATTCGCACCTCATGCATAAGCATCTGTCGGGCTACTTCGAAAATATGCTGATGTGGGAATACTGCAGCAGGTGCATCTATTGGTAAAGTAGCTATTTGTACGCTTTCATCTGCAAGATCAACAAGTTGCTCCAAACGGATCTGGCCAATGAGTTTTCCCGTAGTTGATTCAATGACAGGCAAACAGGTTGTATGCCAGGCATCCATCTTGGCCAGCGCTTTTGATGCTGTATCATCATGGGCTAAAGGAGTAAAGTCTTTATTGATGATTTTTTGAACTAACATGGTTTTATAATCCCATTTATTTTCTGGCCTGTTGCAATATCAATTATAATAAAAATTTCAACTATTCACTGTTTCTTTAAGCTCATCGAGCATTAATTCTACTTTTCTCTGGTCAGCCCTGGAAACCGTTCCGGTCAGTATGACTTCATCAGATTCAAATTGTTCCTTTTTAATAACAGCCACTTTATGCAAAAAAGCTGCTGCTTTGTAGTGAGCCATCGGAATTCTGTATTCAAAATCCACATAATCCTCTTCAATAAGCTCTTCAAGTTTCTGTTTGATTTTATTCAACCCAATTCCTCTTACAGCAGAAACGAACAGGGCATCCGGATAATTTCTTTTTAAATCTGTCAAGGCTTCCGGATCAATACGGTCAATTTTATTGAACAAAAGAACCTTTTTCTTACCCCGTATTCCGATTTCATCCAGGGTACGGTCAACCACCTCAATATATTCCTCAATCGAATTCGATGAAGCATCAACCACATGAAGCAATATGTCAGATTCTCTTACTTCATCGAGAGTCGACTTAAAACTTTCAATCAAATTATGTGGCAATTTACGTATAAATCCAACAGTGTCTGAGAGAAGTACCGAATGGTTTCCAAGTTCCAGTCTTCTAACTGTCGAATCGAGGGTTGCAAACAGTTTATCCTCTGCAAGTACTTTTGTCTCGGTCAGAGTATTCATCAGCGTTGATTTGCCTGCATTTGTGTAACCAACCAGGGAAATCCGCGTCATCTCGTCTCTGCCTTTTCGCTGGGTACTTCTCTGAGTATCCAGTTTTTCAAGTTTTTCTTTCAGTACTGAAATCCTCCGGCCGATCAAACGCCTGTCTGTTTCAATCTGGGTTTCACCTGGCCCTTTGGTCCCGATCCCACCTTTTTGACGTGAAAGGTGAGTCCAAAACCTGGTCAACCTGGGCAGCAGGTATTGTAACTGTGCGAGTTCAACCTGAGTTTTTGCAGCGGCAGTCTTTGCTCTTGATGCAAAGATATCCAGAATCAATCCACTTCTGTCCAGCACTTTAGCTTTGGTACTTTTTTCGATATTCCGAACCTGAGTGGGAGTCAGATCGTCATCAAAAATTAATGCATCAATATTCAGCTCACCAACGATTGCTTTCAATTCCTGCAGCTTTCCCTTGCCTACATAACTGGTTGGATCTGGGTGAAGCCGGTTCTGCAAAATTTTATCAACTGAAATGGCCCCTGCAGTTGTAGCTAAAAGCTCAAGTTCATCAATGTAGTCTTCTGCCTGCCAGCGATAGGTTTCAGCCCCGTAAACTCCTATCAGGAGTGCCCTTTCTTGTTCTAATTGATTGGAATTAACTTCTTCTATCAAGCAACTATATATCCGTAAATTTTAAAAATCGATCATTGCAAGATCGCTTGTATGTTTTACAAATTTTATGAGAATTATCTTACAGCTCTCAGATTGATTAACGAATCAACCTCAGTACTGATTGTTTTCCCGAGTTTGTAAGATACGATTTTTTTGAACTCTTCATTCTTTTGCGGCGGCACATTCAATTCAAGCCTGATACATTTGTGCAGATCTTCTTCATTCTGACTATAATTTTGATATATAAACACATAATCTTTTGACTTGTCACCATCTTTTTCAACAAAATCTGTCATCTGATACCAGGCAACTGTTTGAGAAGGGTCATTGATATTCTTCACAATTCCGTGATCAGTAATGTATCTTTTTGAGGCCAGGTAACTGGCCAAAAACCAGTTAATGCCAATCCAGGCATAACAACCTACAATCGGATAGTACTGTATGAGGGAGAGGTGATAAACAATTACGCTCATCGAAAGTGTCGTGAAAAGAAATATCGTGGCAAACAAAGGATACCCCCACATCTTTCCTGCTTTCCAGCTAAGCCTGACATTCCGTAACCGGGCTACATTCAGTACAGAATATGCAGATAAAAATGTGGACCCAAGCGTAAATGCAGCAAGGATCAGCACAAAGACACCAAATATATCCGTTGATAAGACCATAATTTGATTTAATGTATTGACTCTGCCTTAAATAAACGAGCTACAAATGATTCCGTCAACAGAAAAAACAGGGCTGCAAAAATAAACCAATACCATATCTCCCTGTCTGCTCCCGCAGCCTGAAATTGACCTGAAACATCGGAACCACCTTCAATGATTTCACGTACGTTTACAGACCGAAAATGTTTATTTAAAATATCAACCAATTCCTGTTCTGTTAACGTGGTAAAATCAGACTCGTATATATTTTGATTGACAGCAATCTGCTTTTCTTCCATATCTGAAATAATTTTGACAAAACCAGGCGACCAGCCCCTGGCATCTTCACTTATTGTAAGCCCCCGGAAAGCTGTTCGTATGTCAGGAATCACCCGCTGGCCGTCGGCCTCAATAAATATCTCATCCGGAGATCCGGCCAGTTCATACTCAAACCGGTTACCAAGTATATGCTCTTCGAGTCCGCCGCTCTCACTCGCTGCAAGATAGAGTACTGATCGATAAAAAAACGGTGCAAAGAGCGGTTTCACCGGGAAATTTGACCAACCCGGATCTGCGCCAATTGAATATATCAGAAATCGTCCTTCACCAAACTGTTGCTCCATCAAAATCGGGCGGCCCAATTCAGTGTCCAGCAAACGGTAACTTCCGGATCTGCCTGCAGGTTCAAATCGAAAGTGATAGAATATTTCCGGCAGATTCACTCTGAGGTCCTCATCATCTGTTTTATCAAATAGTTCTTCAAGCAGCGGGTGGCCTTCTCTAAGTGCTGAAACCCTGTCGATTGTGTTGAATGAACCGTAATTGCCCTCTATACCTGTAAAACGCCCTGCATTTGTTCTTTCCAGAAATCGATTGTACGTCTGTAAGTCGCCATTCGCAGATGGCATAAATAACAAGCCGCCCCCCCTTTGTATATAATCCACCAGGTCATCCATTACATAATGAGGTATTGATTCCACTCCATCCAGTAAAATGGCGTTTGGCAGATCATTACCATCAAACAACCCATTCTCCCATGTTGCCGGTATGATTTCAAGTAATTCATTGGCAGCCCCGGCAGCATCAAGCACCGGTGCGAGATAGGAAGCGAAATCCGATCCGGATCCATTTCGATCCCTTACATGTGCTATCAGCCGCCTGTCGGGAATACTGATCGAAAAATAACGCCGATTATCGAATGTCAGCTCATCTCCCTCAAGTACAAATGATCCGGTCAACTGCAAATCATCACCCGGAATTAATTCGAACCGGTATCGGGATGATTCACCGGGGCCAAGGTTAACCTGGTACTGGCCTTCCATATCCCCCTGATAGTCAAGGCTTACAAAATGGTTATTTATAGCAGATCGACCAAAATTCTCAATATCAACAGACAGACTTACCGGCTGATCGGGACTTACGATACTGCTCTCAAGTTCAATATCTGTAATTGCCACATTGCCCTGGTGCTCATCACCAATTCTAATCACATTGAGATCATAACTTTCAGCTATTGCCGGATCCTGTTCCAGAAATGGCATTAGTTGTGATGCCTGTGCGTCACTGACGAGGTAGAGTCTTTTCACCGGTTGTGGTGCCTGTTCCATCCTGTAGAGGAGGGTATTCAGGTTTTCAAGAATAAAGTTTCCTTTATTTGCAGTTTCAAGGCCTTCAATAACAGAGATTGCAGCACTTCTGGTAAGACCGGGCAGTTCCAGTGATGTACCGTTTGTAACTTCCAGAATAATCCGGTCTTCACTTCCTGCATATTCAATAATTCTTGTGATAACCCGTTTTAACTGATCAAGATATGGGCCATTTCGGTCTATCTGATCCATGCTCGGACTGTTGTCGATTAGAATACCAATTGCTGCCGGTTGCCCCTGCTGGGAAATTCCTCCCAAACCTGATGGTATATATGGCCTTGCGAGGGCAAAAACCATCATCAGAATTGCCGCGGCTCTTAACAACAGCATCAGCCAGCGTTTCATCTGAATTCTTTTTAGTGTACTCTCTCTGAGTGATTCAAAAAAAGCAAGGGTCGAAAATTGTATTTTCCTCGGCCTGCTCAGGTTAATCAGGTGAATGAGCAACGGAACTGCCACAGCAATCAAACCGATTAATAAGAATGGATTCAAAAAAGTCATTTTGCTATAAAAGTTCTTACTTTAACTGGCCGATAGCTTGAAACATTTTTTGTTATCTTTAAATAAGCTATGGCTATAACCCTACGTTAACAAACTTATTATACGATTTAACCCGAATTTTATCCCATATGCACAGATGGTTCCTTTTAT
>SLKH01000189.1 GCA_007134665.1 Balneolaceae bacterium | reverse complement strand
TTTTAATATTCCATTTGCAGCCACTACAAGATTTTCAGGTAATGTAAAGTTCAGGGATACTGAATCCGGTTTATCGGAAGGATGATCTTTATTTGGCCACCAAACCCAGGCACCAATAGTCTGGCATGCCACTCCGATCCATGGATCACCTGAGGGTGTTTGATCCCAGACAAAACCTCCATCCCAGGGAGGGTTTGAAGCAACAAGCGGCTTGCCGTTATAAAATACTCTGATTACAATATCCTCACCGGGCTGACGTGTCCCGTTGAAATAGATCCTGAATCGTTTGCTGTTTTCCGATCTCTTAAAAGTCAGGCCTTTTTCCATGCCGTCAGAAAGCTCCTGAACTCTCTCAATATTAAATCGAGGGTCTAAATCCAGAACGATCACATCAGTTGGATGTACCATATCAGCACGAACAACCACATCACCGGAAATCGTACTGTCAGCCGGATTGACTTTCAGGTTAAGCTCGTAATGCGATACGTCAAAAGAGGCCTGTTCATAGGTGAGTTCTCCACCGGATTCATAGACCAGAGAGTCCTGAGCGGCAACAGCCTGGTGAATAAGGATAAATGCAAGCAGCGATTTTATCAAAAAGTGCATTGAGAAATATTTTTGCTCAAGTAACGGATTGCCGAGTAAAATAGGTATTTTGAATACCGGGAAAAAAGAAGTAAATTTGTCTTAATTATAAAGACAATTGTACTGAAATGTCGACAAAAAAAGATATTTCCGAATCTAAAGTTGAAGAGCTGACTGTTCGATATGAAGCCACTTTGAATGATCCATATCAACTGGTAATTCATGCCAGAGGCGGCATATCCGTCGATGCTTTTTTTGATCTTCTGGAGATTTCAGCCTTCACCCGTGATGAACTTGCAGATCTGCTTGATGTTTCATTCAAAACGATCTCCAGATATAAAAAAGAAAACAAACACTTAAATGTTCTGAACAGTGAACAAATCCTGAAGCTCATCCGTTTGTACAAACACGGAACTGAAGTTTTCGGTGATCTGGATGCATTCAACCGCTGGCTGCGAAAACCTTCCCATGGCCTGGGAAATATCATCCCCACCGAACTCATGCGCTCCTCAGGTGGCATCGATCTGATTGATGAAGAATTATCGCGAATTGAGTATGGCAGCTTCGGTTAGATGATGCTGGTTTACAGAATTTCAATAGCAAAATGGGCGAAAAACCTCAATGGTTCAGGATATCCGGCAAGATGGAACCCGAAAGGTGTATATATACTTTATACAGCTTCGACCCGCGCATTGACTTGTCTTGAAAATCTGGTTCACAGATCGGGTGAAGGATTACACAAAAATTTTAAAACCATTGTATTACACTTTCCGGATTCAATATCAATGGATCAAATTTATCCTGACGAATTACCTCTCAACTGGCATACAAGGAATGGTTACCCTTATTGTCAGGATATTGGCCAAAAATGGGTTGAAGAACAAAAAAGCTGTGTTCTAAAAGTACCATCTTCGATTATAGCAGAGGAAAACAACTACCTTTTTAATCCAAAGCACCCTGAATTCAGACAGTTAGAAGTGTTCAGAATAGAAAATTTTATTTTCGATCCCAGGCTTACAAATTAATCCGGTTTTATGTTTGAATTGGACCTGAACCGGTTTGCAAAAGCCCGGCACTTTATGCTTAGTTAAATCCAACGTATCTTAGCGGTCGATTTAATCCGATATTATAAAGGAAGATGGCGCAAATAAATTACAGAACACACCTTGGAATGAATGATATCCTGCCGGATGAAACAGGCAAATGGCAGGCACTTGAACAATTGATTCACAGGGAAGCAAAAAAATTTAACCTTGAGGAGATCCGCACACCAATCATGGAACAGACGGAACTCATCGTGCGGGGAGTTGGACAACTGACCGACATCGTCTCCAAGGAAATATTTTCATTCAGCCGTGGTGATGACAATTACGTTCTGAGGCCGGAATGTACTGCACCGGTAGCCAGGGCATTTACGGAGCATCATCTTGAGCAACGTGGGGGCACGCAGAAACTTTATTATATCGGCCCGATGTTCCGGGCTGAACGTCCTCAGAAAGGGCGCCTTCGCCAGTTTCACCAGTTTGGTGTGGAGATTATGGGAAGTGACGACCCGGTTGCAGATGTGGAGTGTATTGCATTCATGATGCACATTTATGAAAAGGTCGGAATTACCAACACAAAATTAAAAATCAACTCCATAGGTGATCCCGAAAGCCGGGACAAATATAAAGAAGCATTGGTCAGCTATTTTGAACCCGTGCGTAATGAACTCAGTGAGTTATCACAAAAAAGGCTTGATAAGAACCCTCTTCGCATACTCGACTCTAAAGAGGAGGAAGACCAGCCATTTATTGAACAAGCTCCGTTGATCCATGATTATCTCAACGAAGAATCTGCCGGCCATTTTAATAAAGTAAAGGAATACCTGAATCAACTTGGCATTGATTATGAAACTGATCCATACCTGGTACGCGGACTTGATTATTATACCCGGACTGCATTTGAACTCATCAGTCCCGACCTGGGTTCCCAGGATGCATTGGCAGGTGGCGGCCGGTACGACCTTCTTGTGGAGGAAATCGGAGGCCCTGAAACACCGGCTGTCGGTTTTGCTGCCGGGATCGAACGTCTGCTGATTGCATGTGATGAACTTGATATTGAATTAGGCGAACCAAAAAGTGTTGATGTATACATCGTTACTCTCGGAGATAGTGCAAGAACCTGGGGGGTTCAGGCACTTCCAAAATTAAGAGCCGCGGGAGCATCTGCGACGATGGATTACATGGGCAGATCTATGAAAGCACAGATGAAAGATGCCAACAGGGAAAACGCGCTCTATACGATCATAGTGGGTGATCACGAACTGGAAGCCAACAGTTTTACATTCAGAGACATGAGAAAAAGTGAGGAAGAGGCCCTCTCTTTTGAAGAGATCTTACAGAAGGTTAAATAAGTATAGTCAAAAGGACCTGTTTCTAAGTCTGTAATTTCAGAATAAACTTATCACTGACTACCGGACTCAATTTTATCACACTGTTAAGCCGTAATTAGCAAATCCAACGAATTATCTAACTAATAAGTAAAACAGTAATGAAAAGAAATTTAAATCCATGAAATAGCCACGCTGGTTTTTGAGTATGACCCAACACGCAACTTATCATTTATATTGAATTAACATTTACAACCTGAATTAATTTTAATGGATCAAGAACATGTATTAGAACGTGGACTGGGTTTAACATCAATCATTGCTATCAGTATGGGTGCAATGATTGGAAGCGGTATATTTATACTTCCTGGCCTTGCGATGGCGGAAGCCGGTCCCGCCGTGATCCTATCGTTTATCATCGCCGGATTATTGGTATTACCTGCCGCTGTCAGTATCGCTGAACTTGGAACAGCCATGCCTGAAGCCGGAGGAGATTACATCTTCATAGAGAGAGGACTCGGACCTGGGGCCGGTACCATTGCCGGGCTTGGAACCTGGCTTATGCTGATGTTTAAAGGAGCTCTTGCACTGGTAGGAGGTATGTTTTATCTGTCCGCTGTAATTTCTCTTCCCAATGTTGAAGCCACGGCAGTGATTATTGGATCTATTCTGATTGCTGTAAATATTATCGGTGTGAAACAGACTGGCGGGCTTCAGATACTTATGGTTATCGTGATGGTATTCATACTCGGGCTTTTTATCACCTTCAGTTTTACAAATGTAGAGGTGGAATATTATGCTCCGTTTTTCGATGGGGGTACAACTGGTTTGATCAGTGCAACTGTGATGGTATTAATATCTTATGGTGGTGTTACAAAAGTAGCTGCAGTCGCTGAAGAGATTGATAATCCAGGAAGAAATTTACCCCTTGGTTTACTTCTTTCCCTGATTGTAACCACTGTTCTCTATGCATTGATTGTCTTTGTACTTGTCGGACTTGTAGACGGTGAAACTTTATCAGGTTCAAATATTCCAATGGTTGATGCAGTAGAACCGTTTTTTGGTACGATCGGAATTGTATTAATTGTAGTCTCAGCCATGCTTGCTTTAATCAGCACTGCTAATGCAGGAATACTGACTGCTTCACGATATCCATTTGCATTGAGTCGTGATAAACTGCTGCCTGAAATTTTTGCCTATGTTAATAAAAAGCTGCATACACCGGTACTTTCAATTATAATCACAGGAGGGGCTATGTTGCTGATTATCATCACGCTCCCTGTTGAGGAGATTGCCAAAACTGCCGGTGCATTTCAAATCGTTGTCTATATTCTTGTAAATATCGCACTGATTGCATTCCGTACCCGAAAACCTGCATGGTATAAACCTGAATTTAAATCCCCCCTTTATCCCTGGATTCAACTATTTGGTATCATATCAGGAATAGGAATTTTAAGTCAAATGGATACTCTTCCGTTAATTGGCGGTGTGGGAATTGTCATTATCGGAATCCTGTGGTACCTGGTTTATGGCAGGCAACGGGTTGATCGGGAAGGAATCATTGGTGCGGCAATTGCCGAAAGAATGGAAACTACATATGTCGATACCAAGCCCTACAGAATTATCGTACCGATTGCCAACCCTGTCAATCAAAGACAATTATTAAGAATAGCTGCAGCAAGTGCTTCTGGCTATGATGAGGCTGAAATTATAGCTGTCAGCGTAATTGTTGTACCTGATCAGACAGCATTGGCACAGGAAGTAACTTTTGAGAAAGAACGCCTCGAAAGACGAGAACAACTTCTTGATGAAGTGCAGGATGCCGCAAGAGATTTAGATATCGGGGTGAAAACCAAAGTTATTGTTGGCAGAAACGTCAGCAGGGTTATCCTCAATTTAATCGATAAAGAAAAAGCTGATGAAGTTATACTTGGATGGAAAGGAAAAAGAAAACGAAGAAAGTTTATACTTGGTTCTATCATTGATCCAATTGTAAAGCAGGCTCCTTGCAGGGTGATGCTTGTAAAACAAAAGAGTGAAAATATTGGCAATATAGTGGCATTTGTCGGAACAGGCCCTCATTCAAAATCAGCAATCAGGCGTGCTGCTGATCTCACATATTATAATCTGGATTCAACGTTAACCCTTGTCAATCTGCGTAAATCTGAAGATGGAGCTGATAGCAAAGAATTGACCAGACAAGGAAATGAACTGATATCAAGTGTTGCCAGTGAAGCGGGTTTAGATACTGATCTGTTTGAATCTAAAGTGATCATTACAGAAGATATCGAAAAATCACTTCTTGAAATTGCCGGCCAATTTGACACAACATGTATCGGTGCAACCCGCTCATCACCACTTGAGAGAGCTCTCTTCGGTTCATTTCCAGAATTAGCCGGAGAGAAAGTAGATGGGACTGTGTTAATTATACGGGGTGAAGAACGCTCGTTTTATTCGACCTGGCACATATTTAAAAGGTTCTTTCAGCGAAATATTAATTAATCCCCGGCCATGAAATTATCCGGCTGTTGAATTGAAAAAATAAATCACAAATGAAATTCTTAATTGTACAAACAATTAAACCCAAAATTGAAACAATCAGGGTTTCTTATTTTAATTAATGCTCATAAACCTTTGTGTTTTCCCGACACGCGTGTCGGGATCGGCACCGAGAGCGTTCGCTGCAAAAAAGGTCTAACGACTTTTTTGGGTTTAAATCTGTAGAATTTATTAATGGACTTCAGGTTATCGCAGCCTCCACAATTTTCTCAAGGCGATCAGGAAATTTTAACTTCAATGCCATTTTACGTCCTTCAGGCGACATTTTTTTCCAGGTTTTCTTAAGAATACCTTCCAGTTTTTCATCTTCATGCTTATGTGAAAAATCTTCAAAATAAAACTCCAGAAATACAAGGCAGATAACATCCTCCAGCATCTGCACTTCCGGGTCGGTTTTAAGGCCTTTTTTCATAACCAGCTTCTTGACCCGCTCGATAGTTTCAGTATCATACCCCACATCCTTTAAAATCTCTTCTGCACGTTGTGCATGATATTTTTTAAGTTCGTTGCGCCATTTGATATAACCCGGCCTGTTCATAGGATACTTTTCTCGGGGGATGACCCATCGTTCGATATGCTGACACCTGGCAGCTAATCGCAGTTCAACTGAAGCATCCGGATCCATTTTATTAAGCCATTTTGTCATTCGCTCAGCATAAAGTAATTCCCCGGGATATTTCTCCCCGATCACATCTTCCTTATTTGGATCTTTCCGGTTTGCATCATCAAATCTTTGCATGGCTTGCCGGTATTTTTCATCTGTAACCATCACTAATTCAGTTTATTGAACTACTTTTTTTTCATCTGTTTGAACGCCAACACTCAAACTGCTTTTATCCATCATCGCACTGATAATTTCCTGTACACTTTTGGCATTTTTTATTTTCTCTACATCTTCACCTGGCCTAATCAGTTTGATTACATTGTTTAATGCCTTTAAATGTTCCTGGGCCTTCATATCTTTTGGACTAAGTAACACAATAATGACATGAGCCTGATTTGCTGTCTGCTGGATGTTCAGTCCTTTTTTATGAACCCCGATAAATAATACCTGCTCACTTACTTTTGAGGTATGCGATTCATAGAGAACAACACCCGGCATCACTTCCGGTGTGTAGTCAGATGAATTTTCCAGAAGCCTTCTGGAAATCCTCTCAATTTCTATATGTTCAAATATTTTATCATCTGCTATCATATCATTGATGGCAGATTCAATATCTGAGCTTTCCAGACCGATTTTGACCCTCTCTTTTTTCAGAATATTCAAATTCCCATGCATCCCCATACCCTGTCCGGCTTCCTCTTCCACTTCGGAAGGATAAATTGTAATAAAGCTCAGTTCCGGATATTTCTGTGATATAACCCTTGGCAAACGATCCAAACCCGGCCTCCAGGAAAGTGTTCCTTCTCTCGCACTGATTAAAGCTAACAGATCATTTTCCTCTTCATTAGCTTCAATCCAGCCGGGAAGATCAGACCAGAGGTTTATCGATTCATATTCAATTTCAAGATCCGGTTTAATCTTCTCCACCCGTTTTTTGACTTCCGGAGTCCGATCACGGGTCGACACCACAATCATTGTTACACCCATCTGCTCGCTCATAAGTTTTAAAGATCGAATCGTGCCCGGGAAACCTATCTCCAGAGAAGCAAATGGTGGTACTGCAATGATGAGGCGTGAAAAAGTATTAACCGGTTTTTCGATTTTACAAACCATCACCATTTCATCTACCTCTTCCAGTAGCTGATCAAGTATGCTTCCGAAAATTTTCCTTCGGGTAGAAACCTCTCCATTCCACCCGATGATTATATTCGATATGCGCTGTTCATTTATTGCCCTTGCTATCCCTTTGGCAACATTCAAATCTACCCTGGTTACAGGATTTACAGGTACTTCCGCTGCCGCAGCATGGAAAACAGCATGGCTTAACATTTTCTCACTTCTTTCCACATTGGATTCCACATTAGCGCCATCACGTGCTACGGTGAGAGGATAGAGTGGCTGATCCGATTTCTCATCCCGAACCATAAATGCGATATCCATTAATGCATCGGATGTTTCGGGATTTGCCAAAGGAACAAGTATGCGCTGTGGGGCATCTGCCGGACTGTATGGCTTTTCATCCTCCTGTAACGCAACCTGACGTCCATATTTTTCAACCAGCCAGGGCCCGAGAAGACAGGTAAAGAGAATCATGATAACCACAGCATTAACTGCAGTCTGATCAAAAAAGCCCAATTCAAATCCAACCAATGTAACCGCAAGTGTTGCTGCTGATTGTGGAGTTGTAAGCCCGTAAACCACCCATCCTTCCGCAGCACTGTATTTAAAAAGTTTATTAATCAGCCAGGCTGCCATCCCTTTCCCAAAAAACACAAGGAGTGTAAATGCAGTAATTTTTATCCATACATCGAGGCTGGTAAGCACGGCAACATCAACCAGCATGCCGACTGATATCAGAAAAAACGGGATAAAAAAGACATTACCCACAAACTGTATCCGGCTCATCAATGTGCCTGATTCGGGAACCAGCCGGTTTAACAGCAATCCTGCCATGAATGCCCCGATAATTGGTGCCAATCCGGATAGGTCTGCCAGGAAAGCTGTTGTAAAGAGTACAGCAACCATGAAAACATAATCTGTATTGGTCTCGTATTTCACATTCCTGAAATACCATCTTCCAAGACGGGGTAATATGATCAATGCAGCAGCAACAAAAATAAATACGGACGTCCCGAAACCAATCCAGTATCCCGCACCCAAATCATCACCTACTGAACCGGCAATTATTGCAAGCAAGCCTAAAGACATCGTATCGGTTACCAGTGTACCACCAAGAGCCATCGTAACTGGTGTATTTTTGGTGATACCTAATCGTTCCACTATCGGATAGGCCAGCAGGGTGTGAGAGCCCACAATAGAACCGAGCAGAAGTGATGTTGCAATTGAATAATCCAACAGATAGCTCCCGACCGCTACTGCTCCGGCCATTGGGATAAGGAATGATATTACACCAAATCCGATGCTTTTATTTCTTAATTTTTCAAACCGGTTCAAATCAATTGATAAACCTGCCATAAACATCAGGTATAACAAGCCTACCGTTCCCAGCAGATCAATCGTATTGTCTCTTTCAAGAAGTCCCAACATACTTGGGCCGGCTACGGCGCCGGCAAGTATTAATCCCACCAAACCAGGTATTTTCAGCTTCTTGATTGCAATTGGTGCCAGCAGAATAATCAGCATCACCAGGGCAAAGATCAGCACAGGATCAGAAAATGGCAGAGTAAAACTTGTAGATTCGTTCATCAAAAAGATTTAAATCAAACATTCATATTATTTCTGCATTGAATGAAGTTCATTCAATTTGAAAAGCGATTAAGATAACGATTCCTGAGTTTATACCAATTTAACTCCGGCTCTACACATCTTATTTGCTAACAAAAAATGCTTCCGTATCTGCAACTCAAAGTTGAATTTAGAATTGCATATTTTACCTGTTTACATTTTCAAGAATACGATTAATTTGATTGAAAATTTGTGAATTTAACTCTTGTCAGGTAAAAATCTTGAAAATTGAAAGTCTACAATTTCGTAATCTGGCATACTTATTAAATGAATAAAAATCAGGATTTATGTGTGGACGTTATGTTCTAAAAGCCAGTATTGAAGATTTAAAACAAAAATATCATGCAACTCCTGATGGTACTTTTGAACTCAGGCCAAATTTTAACATTTCCCCATCGGCAGATATGCCGGTGATATTTCAACCTGAACCCGGTACGAAAAGAATCTCAGTATTCAGGTGGGGACTTGTACCCTTTTGGGCGAAAGAAATCAATACCGGTTACTCCATGTTTAATGCTCGATCTGAATCTCTGGCTGAAAAGAAAACCTATAAAAAACCGTTTCAAAGTCAGCGATGTATCATTCCAGCCAGCGGATTTTATGAATGGGTAAAAAAGAACAGCACAAAAATTCCCTATTACATCACCTTTACGAATGACGAACTCATGTCGTTCGCAGGCTTATATGAAAAATGGGAAGGCGATGACGGACAAATCGTGAACAGTTTTACGATAATAACTACTGAAT
>SLKH01000301.1 GCA_007134665.1 Balneolaceae bacterium | reverse complement strand
TTTTTTGAACCCCGACCGCTTTCAGGGAAAGTCCCGATTTTTAGGGATAAAAAATGACCAGGGACCGAAGACCGGGGACTAGTAACCTCGTCCCCTGTCTACGGTCTTCCGTCCAACAGGTCTTATCACTATACATTCATTTACAGATGTTTAAAACCCTTAACTCCGTTTTAATCAATATATCAAATATCCAGGTCAGGATTATCCGGCCCAAAATGCTTGAGCATTACGATTGGATCCGTTTTTGAAAGATTGACAATTTTCACACCTTCTTTTGCTGCTTTTTCACTTACAAAGTATTCATCATGTGTTAATTGCCCGAACCGGATCATGGCAGGTGTTTCAATATCCCATACACCCATAGTTCCATGTCCCTGCATCATAATCATACCATATGCAGCAGAATCTTTAATTGTAACTTCTGCTCCCGGCAGGATCGTCAGTTCCTTGGCGCTGAAATCATTCGACTTATAACAAACCCATTTATCGATATACCCTTCACTCTTCATCTGATCTTCAGGTTTAACCGGTAACGGGGCCATAAACCGATTTTTCTGAATATTCGGATCCACGTTTTTTTCCCAGTCGAGAATTTCTATCAGCCAGTCGTAATCTCCCATTCGATCTTCCGGAGTATCTTTCCAGAGCAGTTCTTCCGGTACAATCTGATCACCAACAAGCGACTGATACATTGAAAACACATCAGATGCCTTTTGTGGTTCATAGGTACAGAGGCTGCCGGGGGCGTGTAATACTCCCGGAGGCACATCCCAGCCTGTACCCGGCTGAAGCCTGTGAGCTTGTGAAAGGTTTGTAATCTTGTTATCACCTTTTGTGAAGTTTTTCAACGTTTCCATCAATTGGTCTTTGGTTGTACCCGGATTAATTCCAAAGAACGTGTATGGAAAATCTCCACCGTGATTATTTACCTGGGGTGGAAAATAGTAAGCCTCGGGCTTGCCGTTTTGATTCGTTAACTTTGCATGCTCATCCCTGTGGTGGACGTGATGCGGCAAAGCACCTTTATTGTCAAAAAACTTGGAGTACATTGGCCAGCTCTCATACTTATTCCAGATCCGTTCACCAAGTAAATCTCCTTTCAGTTCATTAACAGCATCTCTAAGCAAAATTCTTTCTGTTTTTGAACCATCTTCAAAAATGATTTCACTCAGGCCTTCAATTTCCCCGGTAAGCGGGCCGTTATCAGCCGGTGTTGTGGATGCAAACCATCGTTCATCAATCCCGCCTCTTTCACCACCAAGAGCATAATAATCATCAGGATGTAATTTAATTCTTCGCCCGGGAATACAGAACGATCTTGGAACCCAGTTAGGAGCCAGTCTTACAATCCCTTTACCTTGTTCTAACGCTTTTTGTGCAATACTCATAGTTTATTCAATTAATTATCAGGTCAGATTTATATCGTATTTAATGAAATGAATGTACTCATTCAATTGGCTGAATACTCATTTCCAGTTCGTAATTTTTTGTTTCACCGGGCTTAAGGAAGATCAGCGTATTGTTTTTACGGGCTGCTGCCTGGCCAATAGGAGGATGCGTACATGGCTCAAGTGCCGTTACATATTCATTATTACCCCAATGCTGCCAGTTAGTCAGCCACGGTAATTGACTCTTTTGGAACCTTAAACCCAGTTTAAGGCCAATCCTGTCGTTTATAACACCACATGTACAATAACCGTCGGCTGTAGGAGCTGCATCAATAAAGGCAACCGCTTCCCCGGTTCCGGAATGATTTTCCATCGGGTTTTTACAAACTCTGTAGTCATTGCCGTTTTCAAAAATTTCACGGCTTTGTTCATTTGGGATAGTCAGGTCTCCTTCCCAGTACAGTTCAGCACCCTCATCGATCAATGGCCATCCAAAATTACAATGGTAGAGCAGCATGTGCGGAGCCTGCTGGTTTCCAACATTTGTAACTTTGTCATTTATCCTGAAAGTAGAACTACCGAGATCTGCCTGAATTGTCCTGACCAGTTCAAGATGCGGGCCAAAAGTTGATGACTGTATCATCCTGCCCGTAATGCTCATGGTCAAATCATTTCGATTCAAATCGGGTTGCCGGATTGAAACAATTTCTGCCGGTGAGTGGCTGATCCGATCGTGCACACCTCTTTGTCCCTGTTCATCATTTTCCGGGCCGCCGACATGCGTTAAGCCACATGTAGTCAGCAATCCACCTCCAAAAGAGTGAAACCATTGAATTCCCTGATTGGCGGACACATCCGGGGGCGTTACCCCCAGATGACTTATCCATGCCAGGCTGTACTTATCAAAGAATGCATCGGCAATATCCATTCCGCGATCGAGAACAACCCTGAACCTCAGTCCGCTTCCGGTATTGATCCATGCTACCCTGACACCTTTCCCATTTCCATTGTCAAGAACAGCAGTTTCGATACCACCTATTTGTATATGATTTGATACTTTCCCTTTCCACTGATCCCCCGGGAAAGCCGGAAGATCATCGCTACTTTTATCAGAAGTCAATGGATATATGTTTTATTTAGTTGATCGAATTTACCAATCCACTCCTGTTTCCTTCCAGCTTTGGGATGAAGCAGAATTTAGGACAGCCTCACAAACTTTTTGAGTTTCCTGAGCATCCTTGAATGTGGGATTGCAAGGTTCTCCGGTTTCAAGACTTTCGAGGAAATCGGCAACCTGATGAATAAATGAATGCTCATAACCGATCGACAAGCCTGGCACCCACCATTTATCCATATATGGCTGATCACCATCGGTAACATGAATCGTTCTCCAGCCACGAACTTCGGACTCATCACTGTGATCAAAAAATTCAAGCCGGTTCAGGTCATGCAAGTCCCATCGAATGGATGCATGTTCTCCATTAATTTCAAACGTATATAGAGCTTTGTGGCCCCTTGCATACCGGGTAGATTCAAACAACCCAAGTGATCCATTATCAAAGTGGCAATGGAAAATACATGCATCATCAATACCAACTTTCTCAACCTTGTTGGTCTCCTGGTGCACACGTTCTTTGATAAATGTTTCAGTCATAGCCGATACATCTTTAATTCCGCCATTCAGCCACATTGCTGTATCGATACAGTGAGCTAATAAGTCACCGGTAACACCGGATCCGGCAGCATCTTTATCCATTCGCCATAGTGCTTCGCCACCCTGCGGGAGTTCCGGGTTGATGGTCCAGTCCTGAAGGAAGTTGGCTCTGTAGTGGAAAATTTTTCCAAGTTTGCCGCTGTCAACAATTTTTTTGGCAAGGGTGACAGCCGGTACTCTTCGATAATTATACCATACCGTATTTTTAACACCGGCTTTTTCGACAGCTTCAAGCATCGTCTGACCTTCTTCAACCGTTCTGGCCAATGGTTTTTCACAAAGGATCATTTTACCGGCTTCTGCTGCAGCAATAGCAATTTCCGCGTGCATATTATTGGGAGTACAAATATCAACGGCATCGATATCATCACGTGCAATTACATCTTTCCAGTCGGTTTCGGCTGATTCATATCCCCACTGCTCAGCAAAAGCCTCAACGCGTTCTTTCGTCCGTCCGCACACAGCTTTCAATACCGGCTGATATTCCAATTCCGGAAAGAAATTGCCAACTTTTCTATATCCATTTGTATGAGTACGGGCCATAAACCCATACCCGATCATTCCAATTCTCAGTTTTTTCTTTTCACTCATAGTAATCTTTACTCCTGGTGATTTAATTCAATTTAATTAAATGGTTTGCGATCGAGGTTAGCCATTCCATCCGTGCTTGTTTCGGACATCATTCATGGCAGAAAGTATGTCGTTCCACGTCTGTTGTTTCATCATAACTTCATTCGGAAACATGCATCCATCCCAGCAAATATGCTGAAATGCTTTCGTCAGTTTTCCGTCTTCATCACGCAGCCAGTAACCGGCATCATTAGCAATATCGAGCTTACCATTTGGATCTGTTGCCAGGCAGTGCCGCCCGGTTTTATCGTGACTTCCGGATCCGAATACAGTACCGTCATTTTGAGCGACATGAAAATCATTGGTCCATGGACGCAAAGCTGCCGTCATGGTTTTCAGGCCTTCTTCTAATGTTTCTCTGTCACCCCAGTCAAAATCTTTCGGCAGGATTCGGTCTTCCGGCTTGTTATATCCAAGCAGGTATAAAAGGGTATGTGCCATATCAGCCTGGAAACCGATATTTTCTCTGTCAACAGCTTCAAGTGTATCTACCATTGTTTTCCAGCTTTGCATGCCTCCCCAGCAAATTTCACCCTCTGCCGACAATTCTTCTCCGTAATCCGCTGCAACATCACACGCTTCACGAAATGTTTCGGCAATTTTTTTCGTATTCTCTGCCGGGTTTTCTGCCCAGCTTCCGGGATCTGTTGCTGAGTCGATTCTGATAACACCATATGATCTAACTCCCAGCTCACGAAGCGCTTTCCCGATTTCGCAAGACTTTCGGACTTGTGTAACGAAATTCTTCCGGTCCTCATCGCTGCCCATAGCCGATCCGCCACCGATATCCGGCCACACCGGTGCAACAAGGCTGCCTGCTTTCAGGTTATGCGAACCAAGTTTATCAGCTAATTTTTTTAAATCTTCTTTTGAACTGTCGATATCAACATGCGGATCAAACAGAAAGAGATCTACTCCGTCAAATTTGACACCGTTAACTTCCGCTTTTGCGGTCAATTCGATCATTGTATCTAACTCAATTGGTGGCTCTGAATCTGGCCCCTTGCCTACTACACCGGGCCAGGCAGCATTGTGAAGTTTTGGATAATTATTCATAGAACTGAAATTTGTTAATTAACAATTAAAACAGGTTCGTATTCTAAGCTAAAGAGAGACAGTCACCCGGAGAATCTACTCTGCTTTTCCCCGATTGACAGATCTGATAAATAATCATGGGAAAGATGAGAATCAAGTTATCCTTAATTCAAAATGTCAAATTTTATAAAGTAGATTAACCGTTTGTAACACTCTAATAACCATAACCAATCGATACATTCGATTTAATGACGGGATATCATACTTACTTCAATATATTATTTCAACGAAACAGTAATTCAGTGTTTTCGATTTTCAAGAATTAAACTTGATAATCTGACATTTTTTATAGTTTATTCGGAACCTAACAGGATGTACTGTATTATTCTTTTCAATAATCTAACCTGAAATATTAACTCTTATGAACTCATCAGAACAAAATATGTCCGGTATTAACCGTAAGAGGTTATTTATCGGTATTTGTTTAGCAATTATTCCGACAGGAGCTTCTTTTATACTGGTAAGTAATATTCTATACCAGTTAAAGACAGAGTTTATTCTGACCAATGCTCAAGTTGGCTATATCGGTGGATCTGCACTGTGGGGAATGGCAATTTCTCTATTGGTCGTAGGACCTTTTCTGGAAAAAATCGGGCTAAAGAAAGCCACTGTTGGTGCCTTTCTTGGCCATATTATTGGTATAACACTCTTTTTACTTGCATATCCGTTTGCAGGTGATCCCATTGGTTTTTGGATTTTATTCCTTGGGGCCATCGGATTTGGTATTGGTAACGGATTTATCGAAGTAGCGGGTAACCCGCTTGTTCCGGCACTTTATCCGGACAATAAAACCACGAAACTGAATCACTTTCATGCCTTCTTCCCCGGAGGAATGGTATTAGGTGGGCTTATCGGTTTTTTAATGGTACAGATCGGTGCGGTCGGCCCTATTAATATTGGCCACTGGACATGGCAGATGGCCATCGTTTATATACCGGTCGTCATTTACGGGTTCATGCTCTTGCCTGAAAAGTTTCCGGAAACAGAGACTGCCCAGGCAGGTATTGACATGAAAGAACTTTTCAAGTATACCTTTACCAACCCCTGGGTTATCGGGTTGATTCTGTTGATGATGTTTACCCTCTCATTTGAATTGGGCCCCATGCGCTGGATCCCTGAAGTATTACAGGCCGCCGGTCTGCACGGAATCCTCGTATTGGTTTGGATCAGTGGTTTGATGATGGTGTTACGACTCTTTGCAGGAACCTTTGTTCATGCACTGTCTCCGACAGGTATGTTGCTCGGAGCTTCTTTTCTTACCGGTATCGGGCTGTTTATGTTCAGCTTTATTGAAACCGGTTTGTTCCCGCTGATGATTGCTGCTACCATTTTTGCAGTGGGTGTTGCATTCTTTATGCCGACCATGGTTGGCCTGATGAGTGAACGCTTCCCGAAAGCCGGTTCTCTCGGTATCGTTTTGATGATCGGGCTGGGCCTTGCTGCCTCTGGTACGGCAAACGGGATCATGGGTCAGATTGCTGACCGTTACCTGCCGGATGCACTTGACGAGCAGAGAACGATTGCTCTGCTTGAAGATGTACAGGCAACATTCCCGTCAGATATCCAGGCTGCTGAAGCTGTCGCTGATGATCCGGATGCTCTCGCCGAGCTGGGGTACCGGGCCGTTGACGTACAAAACGCACTGAATTACGTGGATAATGCTGTTTCTTATTACCGCACGAACGGTGAGTTAGACGGTATTGCAACGGGTAATGCATTACGGGCTGTACTCGATACGGGTGTTGATAATCCGGCAATTATGGAGGAAGCATTTGCGATTCTGCGTCCGGCTGACAATTATGGCGGGCGAATGTCATTCCTTTGGGTCGCTCCGGTCACATTTGTTGTCGGCCTTATTTTCCTTGTGATGTATATCCGTGACAAAAAACAAGGTGGATATAAAATTGAAAAGCTCGTAGAAGAGGAAGCGTAACTCATCGCTTTCTGTATAGTGCGATCAAAACGATATAAAAAAAGGGTGTCTCAGTGAGACACCCTTTTTTTATTTACCCAAATTTATCGTCTGGTTTTTACCGTTGACGGGATCAATCTAAATCAGCGATCGCTTTTTGTAATCGTAACACCTCAAGCTCAATATTGGGGGTTTCATAAGCAACAAAAGGTAAATTCAGAATTCGATCAGCCTGTTTTACAAGATGCGCATGATGATCATTCAGCCGGAGCCACTGTTCCCATTCTTTAATTTCATCTTCACTTCCGATTCCTCTCAGCCACCGGATGAAGGAATCGTTTTCCATTAATTTGATAAGTTTTGCAGATGAATGATTCAAAACCCTGACGATATAAAGTTATTGGAATTACGTCATTTATTTTAAAAGAGATAGATAAAGTGAATAACTACTATGTTACCATTCTTCATATCCCGGGTTTTAAAGAAATAATTCACGTGAACTATTATTCAGGTTTCATAAAGGAATAAAATCCGTCAGATTTCCAGACTGTTAAACCAGCCTCATCGTCTTTCTGGATTAATGCTTCTATTCCCTTTTTACTTTTTGTAAAGGCTTTGGCTTTTTCGAACCCCATAATATTCAGTGCAGACGCGTAAGCATCAGCATCCAAACCTTTTTTGGAAATCACCGTTACCTGGATTCTTTCGGTTTTACCCAGACCCGTGAGCGGATCAATGATATGGGAGAACCTGGTTCCATCAATTTCTATATACTGATACAGGTCACCAGAAGTGGTCATTGCACGATTAGCAATAAGTAATTCTATAAATTCTGGCTGAGCTGTATTCATGACAGGTATTGCAATCGTCCAGCCCAATTCCCCCGGCGGAGGATCTCCGATCGAAATATCGCCTCCGCCATTGACAAAAGCCGATGTGATGCCAAACCCCTCCAAGATTTTCAAACCTTCATCCGTTGCATATCCCTTTGCAATCCCGCCGAGGTCGAGGATCATATCCTGTTTTTCCAGCCTGACTTTTTTGGTATTATCATCCAATTCAATGAATTGATAACCCACACTTTCCCCGGCTTGCCGAAGCTCTTCAGGAGCGGGCAGCTGCGGTTCTGTCATTCGATTAATCCCCCTCCACAGATGAGTATAAGGGCCGACTGTAATATCAAATTGGCCATTTGTTTCATCAGAAATCCGGACCGATCTTTTTAACACTTCAAACAACGGTTTGCTCACCTCAATATAGTTACCTGATCCCGATGTCTTCGAAAGTTGATTCAGTTCACTGCTTTCAAGATAGTCACTCATAATCTCATTCAACTCTTCGATGCGGCTAAAAACTGCCTCGGATGCTTTTTGTGCAATAGATGAATCAGGAGCATAGAATACGACCTGGAATTCTGTACCCATATGCTGGGATTTAAATTCAAACCTGTTCAACTGCTGGCCAGACAACAACTCAGTTGTTAATCCGAATAGAGTGGCGAAAAGATGAAATAAAAATAGTGAGAACCTTACATTTAACATACACTCTGGTGAAGATTTAATTTTAATTCAGCTATTGATCAACAAATATGAGTAGATAAGGTAATTCATTCTCTCTTAATGAGCAGTAATCACATATATCTTAATTCGTTCTATAAATTCCTACATTAAATCTATCATTTGAACCCGGGTCTTGGAAAACAGGCCCGGGTTTTTTTTTCAAAAAAGTCGTTAGGCCTTTTTTGCCATTCTGGCAAAATTGTCATTGTTCAAATGACAATTTTGGGTTTATATCTCCGCCAGTTTACCAGCTGTAATATGATCCGTAATCAAAACATTGATAAATTCACCCCGTAAAGCTCCAAGTATAGAATTAAATTTCTTTTCGCCCCCTGCAATCCCAACCACCATGTCAACGTTTTTAAGCTGTTCCAGCGAAATTCCGAGAAGCAGTTCATTTAAACCTGTTTTAACTTCGTTTCCATCGATATCAAAAAAGTTCAGGCCGATATCTCCAATAGCATTTGAATTTATAATTTCTTCACGCAGTGAATCAGGTATTTCAATATTATTTTTCTTGAGAACCGGGTTCGTTTCTATAGCACCGATTCCAACAAATGCCAGATTGATCTGATTATATAATTTCAAAGCCGATTTCACTCTGCGGTCTGATATCAATACTTTTTTTGCTTCAATATTTTCTACAATTGCAGGCGCAGGCAAAACAGTAAGTTTACAATTCAGCAGGTGTGATAAACTTCTTGATATATCTGTCCCGTGAGCCTTGGCTTCGGGGGGGCCTACACCCCCTAATGTCTGGATCACATGTACATCTTTCATCAGTTTCGGCTGAACCATATCAACTAATTGCCGCAGGGTAGTACCCCATGTAACTCCAATTTTATCTTTTTCAGAGATCGTTCTGTCTAAATAGTTTGCACCTGCCAAACCAAGCCTGCGTTTCATCATGAAATCGGATTCGGAAGATTCAGGCAAATCAACTTCAGTAATAATTACTTCTTTAAGCTTGAATTTGTTTTCCAAATTATTTTCAAGATCTACAAAATCATCCTCCGGAGTTTTCACTGTAATCTGTACAATGTCTAACTCTTTTGCCTGTTTTAAGAGCCTTGAAACTTTTGGCCTCGATAACCTGAGTCGATTTGCGATCTGCTGCTGTGTTAAATCATAATGATAGTACAATGTGCTAATCTTACTAATAAGACGAATATTAACAGCATTACTGGATCTTGCCATCTGAAAGTTTTGAATTTATTTTGGCAGAATTTACTAAATAAGTTGCAAAATAGGGACAGGCTGAATAAGATTATGAATGTAAACATGATTTTCCATATCCCGGACAATTCGATCAACAAGAACAAAGACGTTATAACGCTGAAAGTTGATCATCCTTCATCTTTTTAATTGTAAAACTCTCACCCAAAGTATTGACATTTTCAAATAAGCTTCTATTTTTAGCAAAGGAT
>SLKH01000257.1 GCA_007134665.1 Balneolaceae bacterium | reverse complement strand
CTGGCAGTTTTATGAAGTAGATCGTCACAGGTTAAAGGTGTATCCGGAGGAGAGCTGGGAAAGTGGTATCAGCTATCAATTCTTGGTCTGGAATCCGGCACTTGAACTTTTACGGCCATTTGAACCAACGATCTGGCAGAGAAACCAATTAGGTGGAATTGAATTTATACTTAGTGATACATTGTCAGCTACAGAATATTATTTAACATTATTTGATGATCAGGGTAAAGTTCAAATTGATACAACCTTTACCGAGACAATTGAAATCGACCAGTTACCGCCTTTGCAGTACACAGCGATTATATTCAGGGATGATGACCAGTCGGGCAGGTGGAACCCCGGATCTGTTGTGCCTTTCAGAGCTCCTGAACCTTACTTTGTGCGCGTAGATATCCCTGTAAGGGAAGGTTTTACCTCTGAACTTGAAGTTAATTTTGAACGGTAAGTTAAACAATAAATATTCCCATCTCTGATGAACATTCAATCTATTATGGAGGCTTTCCAAAATGTGTTGTCCATTCTGTTGGATAATCTGGATACACTATTATTAGTTGTTATTATTCTGGTTATCACAACTGTTATTGCAACTCTGATCAATCGTGGATTCAGTAAATTTATTGAACGATCCACAAATGTTTTAAAAAATGATCCCACCAATTATAAATTCATGCAACACGCTTTGGTTGCGGTGGTTTATATAACTGGTGTAAGTTTTGCTATTTATTTGATCCCTGTACTGAGTCATATTGCAGGATCACTTCTCGGAGCTGCTGGAATACTGGCAATAGCAGTTGGTTTTGCCTCTCAACAGGCCCTCAGTAATATTATAAGCGGTGTTTTTATAGTTATGTACAAACCCTACCGGATAAATGACAGGATCACACTGAAAGGGGATATGAGAGGGATGGTTGAAGATATTAATTTGCGCCACACAGTATTAAGAAACTTTGAAAATCAGAGAATCATCATTCCAAATTCAGTCATGAGTAATGAAATTCTGATTAATTCAAATTACACTGATGAAAAAATTTGCAGGTTCATTGAAATAGGGATTAGCTATCAATCTGATATTGACCTGGCAAAAAAAATTATGGCTGAAGAAGTTCAAAACCACCCTGAATATATGGATGTCAGGAAGCCGGAAGATATCGAAAAAGGTGTACCTCCTGTCACTGTTCGTGTCTTGTCGTTGGGAGATTCATCTGTTTTATTAAGAGCGTGGGCATGGGCAAAGGATGCACCATCAGCTTTTATTTTATCATGTGATCTTACCGAAAGCATAAAAAAGCGATTTGATGCTGAAGGTATTGTTATACCATTTCCCCAGCGTACAGTAAGTTATCTCGATAATGGAAAATCTGATAAAAGCAGAGAAATATAAAATTATCTGATTTGTATAGTAAAATTCCTAAAATTCTCTTTTACTCTAATCCTGCTTTCTCGTATGCGAGGTCTGCTTTGTGGTGAATACCGAGAACAGAATAAATTTGATATAATGTTTTCCAGTATTGCCGGTTATCCGGATCCAGCTCTACTGCATTCTCATATTGTTCCAGGGCATCTGTGAGAATAATTCTGGCTGTTTCATCATACTCAATTTTTTGATCCAGATTATCGGCCAGATCACGCTTTTGAAAAAACTCTGCTGCTTTGTTTTGATAGATAGAACCAAGAGCAAAAAAATACTCGGGCCTTTCATTGTCTTTTTCCATCAATTCTCTGATTAAATTCGATGCGTCTTCACTGTTTCCTGTTTCCAGATAGTAATCAGCCAGATATTGAGTGAATTTAAGCTCATCCGGAAAATTGGTTCTCGCAAGTTGGATTAGTTCCTTTACATCATGCAGCCGACTCTCTGAGAAATAGAGATTTATCAATATGTCAAAATCCTGAATTTCTGGTTGGCAGAGACGCTCAATACCCAATTCATAATAATGTATTGCATCGGTAAATTCACCTTGATCCAGTTTCAGAGTAGCTAAAGCAATGTATGAGTGAGCGCTGTCGGGTTGCAAATAAATTGCATTATTGAAATGGATGATTGCACCTCTATACAGTACCTCATCAGATTCGGTAAAGTCTCTCTGATTTAAAAGGTCAGCACCTGAATTATGCTCATTTGCCCAGTGCCTGTTGATAATCTCCGGAATTAATTCATATTCTCTTGGTTTCGATTCCATGACACGAAACATTCTGTTGGCATCATTTAACGCTTCCATCATTTCTTCATAAAGCCGGGTTCGTCGTTCCGGATTCTCCTCCCGGATTGCTCTGTTTCCGATTTCTATCGCTCGATTAACCTGATCTCTTGAAAAATGGAGCGCTCGCTGATAGAGTTCACCTTCAAGGTATTCAACATTTTCCCTGTTCTCATCCTGTGCATGAACGGAGTATGGCAAACAGAGAAGTAAAAAGTAGAGGTAAGCAATACCAATTACTAAAAGGCGAAATGTCTGTATCATCGATTACTCCGTTTTCAAATTCAATGTAACAGAATTATAATAAAAACGGAATCTATGCTGCAATATTGGCTATAAAGTTGATGAGGATCAACATTTACTCAAAACAGATCAGTTCAATCGGTTCTGAAACAATCGGTTTGGTGCGAGTTACAACTCAGGATCTCGCTGTAATCATTCCTTTCATTCGTTCTGCATCTGTGAAAATCGGGCTATCGGGATAATCAGCAATAATAATATCGAGTTGTTCAAGAGCATTATTATACTCACCAATCGTTTCGTAAGAGATAGCAGCTTCAAGCAGATTATAAGGTGTGGTTGATTCATTTTCATCCCAGTAAGCCGCCTCTATAAATTTTTGAGCTGCAGCCTCGTGTTCTCCAAGTTCACTCAGTATCACTGCATGCAGTGATATTGGCCCGACTCCCATAATTCCTCTCGGAGGATTGAATCGATCAATATAGGTGAGTGCCTGATCAAATTCCTCCAGTTCATAATAAACGATTGCTGCGTAATAATTAGCAAGATTTCCGGAATTTGTGCGCCCGTAATTGTCAGCAATTTGAACAAAACCTAAAGTAAATGCATCCTCATCTCCATATAATGCTCTCTCATATTCTCCTTCCATCAGATACTGTTCAGCAGTTCCAAGCAGGACTTCAGCTTCTGACTGCTGTTGTGCAGTAAAGATAAAATAACCGATAATTAGGGCCACAACGAGTACAAAACCGATACCCGACCCCCAAACAATGGCTTTATTATTTCTATAAAAATGTAAAAATCGCGAGGAGTACTCAATAAGTACATCCTGCTCCATATCCTCGTGTTTAAGCTTGCTCATAAATCAAAAAAATCCTGTTCTATTTAAGGCGCAAAAGTTATGATAGTTTTTACTTTAAACCAACTTTAATGAGTCTCTTCAAATCTGTGAAGTTTCCCCTGTTTGAGTTCATATATGGTATCACATCTGGAAGCTATCTCTTTCTCATGTGTGATTAATACCATTGCTACCTGTTCTGTTTCCCGTAGTTCAATGAGTTGATTTAAAATAATATCTGTATTTTTCTCATCAAGATTACCGGTGGGTTCATCAGCAAGAATAATTGAAGGATTATTCATAAGTGCCCTTGCAATAGCTACCCGCTGTTGTTCACCACCTGAAAGCTGGGAAGGCCGATGTTCCGTGCGATCTGACATCCCCAACTTTTCGAGTAAAGAAGCTGCACGTTGTTCAGCTTCTTTAAGGGGCTTTCCGGAAATCAACCCTGGCAGATATACATTTTCGATGGCGGTAAATTCGGGTAGTAAATGATGAAACTGAAAAACAAATCCGACCTGTCGATTGCGTTCTTCAGCAAGTTTATCCTGTTTCCATTTAAAAATTGGTTTTTGCTCCCAGTATACCTCACCAGTATCCGGATGGTCAAGCCCTCCAAGCAGGTGAAGCAGAGTACTTTTACCACTCCCGCTTGATCCAATAATGGCAGCAATTTCTGAGTTGTGGACTTTTAAATCCACTTCGTTTAATACTTCAAGCATGCCAGAACCGGATTTTGAAGGATACGATTTACTTATTTCTACTGCTTCCAAAACGATTTGTTGGTAATTGATCATTTATTACTGAATTGAAAAGAAGGGTACAGAACCGGTTCAATGTGTATACATTTTGCTGAAGCCGGATCAAGTTCAGCAAACACAGCACACATTCTGTTGTCACCGTCTCCTATCTTATATTTTTGTGGCGTACCTCTTGTAAACCGAAGTACAGATGTTCGGGTATCCATACCGATAACGGAATTAAAAGGGCCTGTCATACCTGCATCTGTAATATAACCGGTTCCGCCAGGTAGTATTCTGGCATCATTCGTGGGTACATGAGTATGTGTTCCGATAAAAAGTGAAACCTGGTTGTCGAGTTCGCTTGCCAGTGCAATTTTTTCCGCCGTCGCTTCAGCATGGAAATCAACAATAATTAAATTGGTTTCTTTTTTGATATTTTCAAGCGCCCAATCTGCTGTTGAAAAGGGGTCGTCGATTGAGGGCATGAACGTTCTGCCCTGTAAGTTTAATACTCCAATCTTATGGTCAGTTCCAGGTACATGTCTTACACAATACCCATAACCAGGATTTCCCCTGGGATAGTTAAGCGGCCGGAGCAAATTGTTATCTTCCTTCATGTAGGAAAAAATTTTCCATTTGTCGAAAGAGTGATTACCTCCGGTAATAACATGAACACCAAGCTGATATAATGTTTTTACAATGTTTTTATTAATTCCGCGGCCCTCGTGTGAGTTTTCGGCATTGGCAACAACAAAATCGGCCTGGTATTTGTCGATAATACCGGGCAGAATGGTTTCCAGAAGTTTCAGGCCGGGGTCACCAACAATATCTGCAATAAATAATACTTTCAGGGGTTTGGACATGTAGGAATATCAAATCTGTATACCTGTTATATGAGTGGGGTAAAGGTACAAAATGTAAGTTGTAGTGATGCATCAAAAATGAATAAAATTGTAACAGTCGCAATTTTTACAATTTGGAGTCTATTTTTTTTTCACAGGCTGCTTCTCACTTTTAAAACCCATTGCGAACGTAACTACCCATGCTGATACGGCTCCGATTGCAGTTGCGATGATTAACTGCAAACCGATCATGGAAAGATTACTTGTCCCAAAAAACATATCAGCCAAAAAACGCATGATAATTGAAAGTGCGAAGCCGGCTGTAACGGCTCCGATTAAATCACCTGGTTTCAAGTTGGAAAACAGGTTGGCGATAACAGTGACTGCTATACCAATCAGAAACAGAATCCCAAAAAGGGAAGGGTCAGTTAAATTCAGATTTCGTGATGAGATTGTCCAAATCGGAATTCCTGATGAGACAGTTGCAACTATCGTAGTTATAAATTTGGCAGATTGTGAATTCATAATTCATCCCCGGTTATTTATGATAAAGAGGTTCAATAACTTATGAAATATCTTCCAATAACTTTTCGAGACTGTAATTTACACTCTCCATCAGCTTTTTCTCATTATCATGTATTTCATTTGCAGATTGGCGAAGCTCAAATAATTCTTCAGCTATGCTAAGTGCAGCCAGAACCATAATCGTCGATTCAGGTTGTTTGTTTAATTCTCTTCTGTACAATTTGAACTTTTCATCGACAAACTGAGCAATCTTCTCCATATTCTCCACTTCAGAATCCGCTACTTTCAGTGGATACTGTTTTCCAAGAATAGAAACTTTGATCGATTTCATAGATTAAACCTCCAGATGTTGGTCAATTTTTCTGATTAATCCATGTATCTGTTGTTTCAACGCGATTTTTTCCGGTTCACCCAGTGTTGAGAAAAGTTTTTCAGTATCATTAGCTTTCTCAAGTTTCTTCTTTAATCTCTCATTTTCCTCGATCAGTTGATTTTTTTCTTTTTTTAACTGATCCACTTCTATATGTACTTGTTTTAAGAGATCATTAAATCGTTCGTAAAGGGGATTGTGTACATTCACAGCTACATTTTTTTTTAGGATCTTAGATTTGCACCAAGTTCCGACTCAAGTGCCCGAGTAATTTTCTGAACAATAGGTTCTACTTCATTGATTGTCAGTGTCTTATTACGATCTAAAAAAGTAAACCGAAATGCAATACTTTTTTTGTCTTTTCCGAGGTTTTCACTTTCATAGACATCAAATACTTCAAGATTTACAAGTTTATCACCTGCTGTTCTGTATATTCTGTCAGTTAATTCACCTGCTGATACCTGCGCATTTACTGTATAAGCGGCATCATATTCGAATGGTGGGTATTTTGATATTTGTTCAAATGTTTGATCGATATCAGCAAACCCATTCTGATAAATGACAGTCAGGTCAATCTCAGCAGCAAAAGCAGGGTAGTTGAGTTCAAAAACATCAGTAAGATGATCAGGAATTCTGATTAATTTTGCTACCTGATCGTTATTGAGAAAATAAGACAATTCGTTCTGGCTGCTGGATTCTGTTCTCAGATATTGGAATATGCCCAGCTGTCGAAAGAGTGATTCGAGATCCGATTTTAAATCAAATACTGAGAAGAAGGCAGCTTCATTGGCCCAGTTGTCAGTATATTTGAATCCACACAATCCGAGTAATAACTTACTGTGTTCTTCAATTTCATCAATCCAGGTTCCTTTATCACTTCTTTTATAGACATGGCCGATTTCAAAAAAACGAAGCTGTCGGGCGTTACGATTCAGGTTATATGATAACGCTTTTAAAAAACCGCCAAGTAAAGTTGTTCGAAGTGTAGTAGCTTCCTGGGAGACCGGGTTTAGCGTTCGTATCCGGGTATCTTCATCACTGAAATAACCTTCTTCCTTATCTGATAACAGCGAGTTGGTTGTGATTTCTTTATACATAAGCCGGGTTGCTATAAGCTGAACTCGGTTATGCATTTTTTCCCAGTTGCTGATCGGGGCAGGAGTGATAAAAGGAGCTGTATCAGGTTTGGGGATATTGTTATAATCATATATTCTGCCAACTTCTTCAATCAAATCGACTTCGCGGGTCAGATCAGGCCTGAAAGTCGGTATTATACAGTCGAGTTTGTCTGTTCCTCTTGTTTTCGTCTCGATTTCGAGTGCATTTAGAACTCTGACCACATAGGATACATCGAGTTTGGTGCCAAGTAATTGATTTAATCTTTGAATCCGAAGGGGGATTGTAATAGAATCGGTTTTAACAGGATGTACATCTGTACATCCATCCACGATGCTTCCGCCGGAAAGTTCAGCAATCAGAGCAGCAGCACGTTCACATGCTTTTCTGGCTAAATTAGGGTCAATACCTCTCTCAAAACGGTATGACGAATCGGTTTGCAAAGCAAGGTTTTTTGATGCTTTACGTATAGCCGATGGGTCAAAATATGCACTCTCAATCAGAATGGTATTTGTAATTACGGTAACTTCACTGTCCAATCCACCCATGACCCCGGCAATAGCAACCGGCTGACTACCATCACATATAAATAGAGTACCTGCAGGAACTTTTCTCTTAACTCCATCAAGCGTTGTAAATTCACGTGATTCGGAGAATGACTTCACCTCAATTTTTTGGCCTTCCAGTTTATGATAGTCGAAAGCATGTAAGGGCTGGCCAATTTCATGCAAAATAAAATTGGTAGCATCTACAACATTATTAATCGGTCGTAAACCGATTGATCGCAGCCGGTTCTTTAACCAGCCCGGAGATTCACTTACCGATACATTTTTGACAATTTTTGCAACATATCGATGGCATTTATTTTCTTCACTGATTTGTATATCTACCAAATGATCGAGGCTGTCAGAACTTTTCAGTTTTTTATCATATGGGTTTTTATAAGGAATATCCAATACAGCAGCAAGATCTCTTGCAACACCTATATGACAGGATGCATCCGGACGATTTGGGGTCAGGCCAATCTCAAAAATGGTATCTTTTCTGAGGTTTAGCGCTTTATTCAAAGGTGTTCCGGGATCGAATTTTTGGTTTAATACCATAATACCGGAATGATCATCACTGATCCCCAGTTCTGATTCGGAACATATCATACCCTCAGAAATTTCACCCCTTATTTTTACTTTTTTGACTTTCAATCTGGAACCGTCTTTCATCGGAACCGGTATCGTAGCTCCTATTGTGGCTACCGGTACCTTCTGGCCGGTTTCAACATTATCGGCTCCACAAACTATCTGTACCTCCTGATTTCCGATATCCACTTTACAAAGCTTAAGCTTGTCAGCAAATGGGTGATCCATGACATGTATCACATCACCGACTACAAAGTTCTCGAAGTCAGAACCAAATATTTCTATTTCTTCAACTTCAAGCCCCGAAAGCGTTAACTTTTGTGATATTTCTAAAGGATTAAGGTCAGTATCAATGTAATTTAATAGCCAGTTATAGGAAATCTTCATTTTTTATGCCAAAAATTATTAGGTCAAAAATGTAATAAATGCTTGTGAACCATCAGTAAAACTAAAATTATACCGGACATTATCAGGTAGTCGAATTTTATGTAATCTGTTTAGTGGCAATCATGCGGAGAACTGATTCAAAAACCGAATATCATTTTCATATAATGTTCGGATGTCGTCTATTCCATAACGAAGCATGGCGATCCGGTCAACACCCATTCCAAATGCATATCCTGTATATTGTTCCGGGTCAAGACCTACAGATTCAAATACATTGGGATCAACCATGCCGGCACCAAGAATTTCAAGCCATTGGCCATCGAATTCAGAGCCCCACCATACATCCATTTCAATACTTGGTTCAGTGAATGGGAAAAAGGAGGGACGAACACGGTATTTTACATCCGTTCCATACATCATTTTAGCAAACATCACCAGTGTTTCGATAAGTTCTCCCATAGTAACTTTTTTGTCAACGAAGAGCCCTTCCATCTGATTGAACTGAAAATAAGATTTGGCAGTCACAGCTTCATTTCTGAAAACACGGCCGGGAATAACCGATCTGATAGGGGGAGGGGTATCTTTCATCAAACGTATCTGAACCGGAGAAGTATGTGTGCGCATGACAAGATCTTCTGATGAGTCATCGTCCGATTTATATATAAAAAAGGTATCCTGCATATCCCTTGCAGGGTGATCAGGTGGAAAATTGAGAGCAGTAAAATTATGGAAGTCATCTTCAATTTCAGGCCCGTCAGCAACATCAAAACCAAGCCTGAAGAAAATCTGCTTCATTTCATTGAGTGTTTTGGTGAGTGGATGCAATGACCCGGTATAAGCAGGTGCAACCGGTAAAGTTATATCATCAGTTGCACTAAAAATCTGGTCTTCCCGTCGGTTCAGAGTATCTTTTGCATCCTGAAACCGGGACTCCGCGAGTTGTTTGACTTCATTCATCGCTTTACCGACGACAGCACGATTTTCTTTAGGGACTTTTCCCATTTGTCCGAACATTGACTGAACTTTACCTTTTCTTGAAAGGTAGGTTAGCCGGAATGTTTCAAGACTATCTTCATCAGTAATTTCAGTACTTTCAATCTCTTTTTTGAGATCCTTAATCTGATCAATCATGTATTAAAAGCAAATTATCTAATTATTTGGAACAGGTAGATGTTATTCAATTATAAGGCAAAAAAAAACCGGCAAACCTGTTACCCAGATCTGCCGGTTTAAGATAAAATCGGACTTTAGTTTACAGCTTCATTAACAATTGCTGAAAAAGTCTCCGGATCACGCACCGCAATATCAGCGAGCATTTTACGGTTGATTTCAATATTATTTTTTTTCAAGCCGTGTATGAGCTTGGAGTAAGTGGTCCCGTTTAACCTGGCGGCTGCGTTAATCCGAATAATCCAAAGCTTACGGAAGTTCCGTTTACGGACTTTCCTGTCGCGGTATTGGTATTGCAACCCTTTTTCAACCGCATTTTTAGCAATGGTATAAACGTTTTTACGTTTGCCCCAGTAACCTTTCGCCTGCTTTAATATTTTGCGGCGACGGCGACGGGAAGCCACTAAGTTTCTTGAACGTGGCATTTTCTAAACGTTTAGATGTT
>SLKH01000076.1 GCA_007134665.1 Balneolaceae bacterium | reverse complement strand
TTCATGACAAAAGAACTGGAATAGGAGTCTACCAATGAGATGATCCTGACGGATGATGACGGAATATGTATTCCTGTTGAGATCAAACTTTTATTGGAGATGTATACGAATTCATTTTGAACGAAATGATCCATTTTATTTCAAATTAAACCCGACATTGAAACGAGATAAATTGTGTAGCTGGCAGGTACCAGGTCCGATTGATGCAACCTGATGTCTCTCCGGGATCCGTTTCACTGCCAATTACAAATCCCGACAGTAATGACAGGTTGTAGGCCTGAACAAAAATTGTGCTTTATCTCCCATTTTCCTCCTCGCCTGTTCGCCCATTCTCCCAGGCGCACCCTCAGCCTTTGGGTTTAAGAATACAAAACCTAAATTATTTAGGGTTTCTCTAAACGGTATTATCTTTTTAGGCAGCCCCAACTGAGACGGTTTAATAATCTCGAAGAAGTTCCTTAAATTCCCTTGTTATACAGAAGTAGATTACAGAGCTAACAACTGAATTTAATCAGTTACCTACTAACCTTAGAAAAGAACGTACTATATCATGGCTAAAGAATTTGATGTTTGTGTGATTGGAAGCGGACCCGGAGGATATGTTGCCGCAATCCGGGCTTCTCAGCTTGGTTTCAAAACAGGAATTGTGGAAAAAGGCAATCTTGGCGGTGTCTGTCTTAATATCGGTTGTATTCCCACTAAAGCATTGTTACGTTCAGCCGAAGTATTTGAATCGATTGAGCACGCTTCGGATTACGGGGTTACAGTAAAGGAGTACTCTGCTGATTTTGAAGGAATGATCAAACGTAGCCGGAAAGTTGCCGACAAGATGAGCAAGGGTGTTCAGTTTCTCATGAAAGCAAATAAGGTTGAAGTACTAAAGGGTAAAGGAGTTTTTAAATCCGCCAAAGAGCTTTCAGTTCAGGATAACGATGGTAAAGAAACTGAATCCGTTAAGGCCAAACACTTCATCATTGCGACCGGCGCAAGGCCCAGAGAGCTCCCGAATATCAAGATTGATGGTGAACTGGTAATCAGTTCTGAAAAGGCAATGCAGCTTGAAAAACAACCCGACAAGCTGGTGGTTATCGGCGCAGGTGCAATCGGTGTAGAATTTGCATATTTCTACAATACCATCGGAACGGAAGTAATAATCGTTGAACTTCAGGATACACTTGTGCCCGTTGAAGACGCGGACATCGGCAAAGAACTTGGCAAGATTTATAAAAAGAAGGGAATAAACATTTACACCGGAAGTACGGTCGAAAAGGTTGAGAAGAAAGGAAAGGGTGTAAAAGTCACGGTCAAAACATCTGATGGTGAAGAAACAGTTGAAGCTGACAAAGTACTTTCAGCAGTTGGAGTCACCGGAAATGTGGAAGAGATCGGGCTCGACGAAGCCGGTGTGGATCATGAAAAGGGGGCTATTAAAGTCGATAAATCCACCTATCAGACATCTGCAGACAACATATACGCAATCGGCGATGTGATCGGTGCACCCTGGCTTGCCCATAAAGCTTCTCATGAAGCGATCGTATGTGTTGAAAAACTCGCGGGCCAAAAACCGCATCCGATTAATTACAATAATATCCCCGGCTGTACCTATTGTGAACCACAAATTGCATCAGTGGGTTATACCGAACAGCAGGCCAAAGATGAAGGCTTTGATATCAAAGTAGGTAAATTTCCTTTTTCAGCAAGCGGCAAGGCTGCCGGGCTCGGCCATGAAGAAGGTTTCGTAAAAGTAATCTTTGATGCAAAATACGGTGAGTGGCTCGGGTGCCATATGATCGGTTCCCATGTAACCGAACTGATAGCTGAAGCTGTCGTTGCCCGTGACCTGGAAACGACCGGCCATGAGATCATCAGTGCCGTGCACCCGCATCCAACCATGAGTGAAGCTGTTATGGAAGCTGCTGCCGAAGCCTATGGAGAAGGGGTTCATCTTGGCAGCAAGCCAAAGAAATAATCAAATTTTCCGTATCTTCCCTCCTGTTCCTAAAAGGAGGGAAATATGGTAAAATTAAAATCAGGCAGTAAAATACCTTCGAGCAGTGTCATTATCAGATTCCCGGATTGTGACCCTTTCGGCCATCTGAACAACTCCCGGTACATCGATTATTTCGTCAATGCAAGAGAAGATCATCTCAGGGAAAACTACGAACTCGATGTTTACAATGCCGGCGGAGTAAGCTGGGTAACCGGCATTCAGCATATTGCATATTTAAAACCGGTTTTTCTCATGGAGAAAGTGTGGATAGAATCCCAGATGATTTCCTACAATCTCCGCCACGTAACGGTTGAGATGAGAATGCTGAATGAACAAAAATCCAAAATTAAATCTCTGCTTTGGGGTAAATTTTTCCATATAGACCTGTCAACCAAAAAAAGCAGGAATCACTCTGAAGAGTTTATGAAGTTTTTTGAAAAAATTACGATTCCGGTTGAACAGAGCCGATTCGAAGATAGAGTCGATTTTTTCAGGACTGCAAAAAGTATAAAAGCTGATGATTGAATCTGTATTAAACCCAAAAAAGTTGTTAGATCTTTTTTGCCTGAAATCTATTATTCTAAACCTCGAATGATGGTATTGGCCAATTTGTTTTAAAGCTATGAGAAAAGTAGAAGTATTTGATTTAGGTCAGGCTCTCTATCAGCCGGTTTGGGAACTGCAAAAACAAATCCAGCAGCGCCTGATTGATGAAAAGCTAAAACAAAGAGACGAGCCGGATTATCAACCGGGTTCGAATGATGTACTTTTGTTTGTAGAACATCCTCACGTCTATACTCTTGGTAAAAGCGGAAACCGCAAACATCTTCTGAAGAACCTGGCTGAATTAAAACAGATTGATGCTGAATTTATTCCGAACGACAGGGGTGGCGACATCACCTATCACGGGCCCGGCCAGATAGTCGGTTACCCGATTTTGAATCTTGACAGGTACTTTACCGATATTCACAAATATCTGCGCCTGCTGGAGGAGACCATCATCAGGGTTTGTTCTGAATTTGGGCTGAATGCCGGCAGGGTCGAGGGGCTAACCGGTGTCTGGACAGAGGGAAAAAAAATCTGTGCAATGGGAATCCGCTGTTCCCGGTGGGTTACGATGCACGGATTTGCACTCAATGTCAACACGGACCTCAACTATTTTAACCACATTATTCCATGTGGAATCCATAATAAATCTGTTACAAGCCTGTCGGAAATGACCGGCAAATATATAAACGAACAGAAAGTTAAGGATATGATACTGAACCATTTTTCTGATCTGTTTGATGCTGAAATTATTACCGGTGCAGAGCTTCCTGAAAGCGACAGCCAGTTTTCGTATCTTATGCCATCATAACATTATCAAGTTACCTGAGTGTCAAAACGAATCAGGTAATTCACCATGAGTTAGCAAAAATGATTAAGGAATTAGAAGTCATAGATAAAGGATCTCCCGGCCAGAGAAGGCCTGACTGGCTGAGGGTCAAGCTGCCGTCTGGCAAAAAGTTTAAGGAAGTTGCCGAGACGATCAGGAAAAACAACCTGAATACAGTTTGCTCTGAAGCAAGATGCCCAAACATGGGTGAATGCTGGGGAGCCGGTACGGCAACATTCATGATACTTGGTGATGTATGTACTCGATCTTGTTCATTTTGTGCGGTTAAAACCGGCCGCCCGCCCCAGGGTCTTGACTGGGATGAACCCCGCCGGGTAGCAGATGCTGCAAAAAAAATGGGGCTCAGGCATGTAGTCCTGACCTCAGTGAATCGGGATGAACGCAAAGATGGCGGAGCTCCAATATTTGCAGAATGCCATAAAGTGTTGCGGGAGGTAATTCCCGGAGTAACCATCGAATCTCTCATCCCCGATTTTCGCGGAGTATGGGATGCTTTACAAATCGTTATTGATACTCCGCCAGATGTACTGAGTCACAACCTTGAAACCGTACCCCGTCTCTATCGTCCGGTACGTCCCCAGGCAAAATACGAACGATCACTTGAACTTCTGCAAAGGTGCAAGGATCAGGGCCTGAAAAGTAAAACTGGCATTATGGTTGGCCTTGGCGAAACCCCTGAAGAAGTGTTTCAGTTGATGAAAGATTGTGTGGATTACGAAGTGGATGTACTTACCATCGGACAATATATGCAGCCTACAAAAATGCACCATCCGGTTGTAGAATGGATTCACCCCGACCAGTTTGCGGAGTATAAAGAGATTGGTGAAGAACTTGGAATCGGCCATGTGGAAAGCGGCCCACTGGTCAGGTCGTCATATCATGCGGAAAGGCATGTCTGATTCAGCAAAAGCCTGAAAGCAGATTCGCTTCATCAATCTTTATTCATTATTATCAGACGATATTGGCATTTCATGAAATCCGGAAACGCTTCCAATGTTCGCATTAGTTACTGTTTTACTGGCTTCCTACCTGATCGGATCGATTCCCAGTTCCATTTGGGTTGGTAAGATTTACAAAGGCATTGATATCCGAGATCACGGCAGTGGAAACGCCGGTGCAACCAATACATTCAGAATCCTTGGCTGGAAAGCCGGTGTTGTTGTACTTCTGATTGATTTATTAAAAGGGTTTTTATGTACAGCAGTTATTAGCCAGCTTGCATATCTAATTGGAAGCGGGCCTGTTGCGCCTGCAATTTGGGAGACCGACTCATTTTTAAAAATTACATGCGGAACATTTGCAGTGGTTGGCCACATGTTTCCGCTTTACGCTTCATTTGAAGGCGGCAAGGGGGCTGCTACCGCTGCCGGTATGTTATATGGAATTGAGCCCCTTTCAATCAGTATTTCAGTCGTAATTTTTATTACAGTCATTCTTGCCAGCCGCTATGTTTCACTCGGTTCTATGATCGCATCAATTATCTACCCGATTTCACAAATCATCCTGATCCGGTATTTTAATTGGCCAATTGATATCAGTGTCGTAATTTTTTCATCTGCACTTGCTTTGGGAATTGTAGCGAAACATCATGGCAATATTAAACGTTTATTAAACGGTACGGAGAACAGAATTTCTTCTTTTAAACCTTCAAAGGGACGTATTAACGAAGATCAAAGCCCGGCGTGAAAAAAATAAGCATTATCGGTTCCGGCAGTTTTGGCACTGCACTTTCCCTGATCCTCGCAAAAGGCGGGCATGAGGTCATTTTATGGGCCCGTGAGCCCGAAGTTGCCGAAGGGATCAATGAGAACCATGTAAACCCATCATATCTCTCGGATGTACATTTACCCGACACAATTGTATGTACAACTGACTTCAGGGATGCCCTAATGGGAGCAGAGATGGTGGTTATTGCAACACCCTCCCATGCAGTAAGAGAAGTTGCGGAACAAATTAAGGAGTATCTGACCGGAAACGAAGTAATCGTTACCGTATCTAAGGGTATTGAGCAGGATACTTTTATGACAATGTCGCAGGTACTTGCTGATGTACTGAAAGAAAAAATCATTGACGATCAGATCGGTGTATTATACGGGCCGAGCCATGCCGAAGAGGTTGGGCACTTTAAACCAACAACCGTAGTAGCAGCAGCTTATTCAAAAAGTACCTCAAGAGCGATACAGAATACATTTATGACCCCAATGTTTCGTGTTTATCTGAATCACGATATCGTGGGTGTGGAAATCGGTGGTTCCGTAAAAAACGTGATGGCTATTGCAGCCGGAATTGTAGACGGTGCAGAACTCGGAGACAATGCCAAAGCAGCACTGATTACCCGCGGCCTCCATGAGATGAAACGGATGGGAATGCTGCTTGGGGCATCACAAGATACTTTTTCGGGCCTGACCGGAATGGGTGACCTGATCGTAACCTGTACAAGCAGACACAGCCGAAATCGTTATGTCGGGTACAGGATCGGACAAGGTGAAAATCTCAAAACGATAATCGATGGGATGAACATGGTAGCTGAAGGAATAAAAACAGCTCGATCCGTATACCAATGGGCTGAACGGAACAGGGTGGAAATGCCGATCACCCAGGCAGTTTATAAAGTATTATTTCAGGAAGTTGAACCCGGCGATGCACTATATGAACTGATGACACGTAATGCTAAAGAGGAGATCATGATTTAGACGGTGGTCTTCACGATACAGCATCCTCATTACAGGCAGACATTCAGATGATAAATAAAAACGATTCGCAAAGTGATGAATTACACAGACGGCCCGATTACAATCTCATCCATGCACCCGAGAGACCTGGACAACCTGATTCAGACCGGGGAAGGCAGATACCTTGAATTCAAAAAGACAACCCCGACTGCAAACAAGATCGCCAGGGAAATTTCTGCTTTTGCTAACAGTGATGGCGGTACAATCCTGATTGGGGTTAATGATGACAAATCAATTCACGGTATACAAAATTATTTTGAAGAAGAATACCTGTTACACAAAGCTGCCCACGAAATTTGCATTCCGGCAGTATCCATTACAATGGAACTCATCCATTATGCCGAAGTCGATGTATTGGTAGTCAATGTCCCTGAAGCAGAAAATAAGCCTGTTTACATCAGAGGGAAGCGGCAGCGCCATGTATTTGTACGTTACCGGGACGAGAGCCTCCTTGCAAGTGATGAGCGAATTGAAGTAATGAAAAATGAATCAAAAGGGGAAGGGGTGACTTTTGAGTATGGTGAAAAGGAAAGAAAACTTTTCCGCTTTTTGAACGAATACGGTGAAATAACTGTAGAGAAGTACTCTCACCTGATCAATGTCACAACCTACCGGTCATCCCGGATCCTGGTTAACCTGGTCAGTGCCGGAGTTCTCAATTTGTCATATAGGGATAAAGTTGAGTATTTTACATTTTCGCACAGAAACAAGTAACAGTTGGTTTGGTTACAAGTTTTATTTGAATTTTGTTAAGCAGTAAGAGCTTTTAGAATATGGAAGTACATGATGACAATCTGGATGATGTGATTTCGTCGTTAATTGATGTCGACGAGGTGGAAGAGGAGCGCAATGAACCTGTAAAGAGAAGTAACGGAATACCGGTTACGCTAACTTCGAGGGCGGCAAAGCAAATCGGGAAAATTCGTGAAAATGAAAATATCGACGACAATCTGTTTCTGCGTGTCGCTGTTGAAGGAGGCGGGTGTGCCGGGTTGAATTACAAGTTGGGTTTTGACTTTAAAAACGATGAAGACACCGTACATATCAGTGAAGATATCGAAATTATAATCAATCCTAAACACCTGATGTACCTTGATGGAATTGTGATTGACTACCCCGACGGGCTTGATGCACGCGGATTCACTTTTGACAATCCAAATGCCAGTGAAAACTGCGGGTGTGGCTCTTCATTTGCAGTATAGTAGGAAATAATTCCCGATAACAGGTATCAATTCATCTTTGCCTGGGCTGTTTCGATCAGTGACTGAATCTCTCCCCGGCTCACATTTATCTTTTTGTTACAAAAGTGGCATACCATCTCCTGGCTTTCTCCTTCCATATCACGAAGATCATCATAATTCAGCATCGATAATGCTGATAAAAACCGATCCCTGTTACACCGGCAGAAGAAATGAACCGGCTGCCTGTCCAATTCCCTGACTTGATATGGCTCAACCGCTTTCTGCATGATTTCATCAATATACTCTCCTTTCTCAAGCAGGTCAGATACCTTATCAAACGACTTGAGCCGGTTCTGAAGATGCCCGATCACCTCATCAGGAGCACCTGGAAGGCGCTGAACCAGCAAACCACCTGCCTGAACCACTTCACCTTCTTTGTCGATATTCATATCCAGCAGGATGGCCGACGGAATCTGTTCTGACTGAAACAGGTAGTGGGCCACATCCGATGTGATATCCCCCTTATGTAATTGCAAAGTACTTTTTTGAGGCTCTGCTTCATTATAGAGCGTTTTCGACACGGTAAGCAGGCCAATGCCCAGGCCGTCACCGATGGATGAATCCGGGGCTGAATAATCGAGTTCTGCTTGCGGATGTTGTGAATAGCCGCGAATCTCTCCTGCCCGGTTAGCTTCTCCAGTCAGCATTCCCACCGGGCCATTTCCTTCGAGTCTTAATCGTAATCTTTCTTCCCCTTTTAACTCCGATGCCAGCAGCATGGAAGCTGTCAGTGTCCGGCCAAGCAACAGGGTATTAATCAGAGATAATTGATGCCTGCCTCGTGCAGTCCGGACAACTTCCGTAGTTTTAACTACTGAAATCCTGAAATATCCCTCAGGTGAAATTCCCTTGATTAACCTGTCTTTGAATTTAAACGATTCCTTGAGCGACATAAGTGATTATCCGTGATGATTCTGCTTTTTGGAGTAAATAATTTAGCCAGGAAAATTAACGAATTATGAAATCATTTATTTGATCAGTGCATTGACCGGCTGATTTGAGAGACTGAGAAGTTATCCGGTATACGATCATCTCTTACATACATATAAACGGCGCCCATGTATATAGATTGCAGAATCCACTGGATCATCGCCAGGCAAGTTGTATAGAGTATAAACATACCCAGGGCCAAAAATCCAATCGCTTCACCTGTGGCAAACATAAAACCAACAAATACAATACCGGGGATCATCAACAGGAAAAAAAACAATCCAAAACTAAAATGCCCGAGTAACTGCTCACCCCACGAATTTTTCAACATTCTGGCCGATTCTTTAAGTGAGTCGACCGGGCCTTTTTTTTCAATGACAAGAATAGGCAATACCAGAAAACTGACAACCGTCCAGCTCAAACCCAAAATCCCGGTAAACAGGCTTCCAAATTTATCCGATTGATTTTCAAGAGTATTGATGATCAGGCCGACTGTGGCAGCAATCAGTGCCCACCCGGTAAGCGGGCCGATTCTTTTCATGACCATATTCAGTGCTTGTGATATCGATGGCGTGCCCCCCTGCATCACATATATAGCCGAAACAACCGCAGCCGCATTAAAAAAGATCATAATGAAATAATTCAAGAAGTAGAAGATGAAAATAAGAACATAAAAAGCCGTATCCGGAATACCGGTTTTCAGCGAATCCACCCAGCTGCTTTCAAAAATCAGGAGCGGAAAGAAAAAAGAAAGCAAAATGATGACCGTGCAGACTCCTGAAAACAGTGGAAATAAAAGCAGCTTTTTTTCCTGTTTCAATACAGCAAAAGAACTTTTCATCAACGACCATGTATTTCGAATTCTATCCATAATCAACCCCGGTTCCTCAAATAAACCTCCCCTTTTCTTTTTGAAAAATGGCTGCTTGATGAGTAAATGGAATCGATCCGGCCAATTGCACGGATTCGTTCTTCAGCAAGATGATTTGCTGCAAGATGTGTTGGCAGGTTGTGATTTTCAGCATAACTGAATATATCAAGCAGCTTGTCGTAGATACCGGCGGCCCGGTTGTGGGCCCTCTCGCTGTCATACCCCTCCAGTTCTCCGGCCAGGTTGATAACCCCTCCTGCATTGATTACATAATCCGGGGCATACAGAATATTCATATCACTGAGCATCACGCCGTGCTCTTCTTCAACTTCCAGTACATTATTCGCTCCACCTGCAATGATATCAGCCTTAATTATACTGATGGTATCATCATTGATCACTCCGCCAAGTGCGCACGGACTGAAAATATCGACATCCAGTCCATAAATCTCGTCCGTATCAACAACCGTTGCATGATTAACTCTGGCTACCTTTGCAGCTTTTTCTTCATAGATATCAGAGACAAAAAGTTCAGCACTCTCTTTGTGCAGATATTCGGCAAGATGTGAACCCACCTGTCCTGCCCCCTGAATAGCAATTCGCTTCCCTTCAAGGGAGTCGTTGCCATATGCTTTGTTTGCACACGCTTTAATCCCCATGTAGACACCAAAAGCTGTGACAGGTGACGGATTTCCGCTGCCGCCCAAAGCCACAGGGATACCTGTCACATACTTCGTTTCCGAATGAATCCACTCCATTTCACGTACAGTCATACCCACATCCTCAGCAGTCAGATATCTGCCGCCAAGGCCATCAACATAACGGCCAAATGCCCTGAAGAGCGGTTCCTGTT